>CANRVK010000118.1 GCA_947643285.1 uncultured Eubacteriaceae bacterium | reverse complement strand
TATGGAATACTTCCTTGCCTCCGCTGATTGGTTGGCTGTTCTACTTTTTGAAAAGTGAAACTTGAGATAAGCTATGAAATTTCAGAGAAAAGATATGAGGAAATAACTCTCAAAAATGTTAGTATTGATATGGGGTTCGGAGTTTTGTAATTATTTGGATGTATATTTAAGAGGGAAGGAGAGGGATTTAAGAGATATGATAGATTATAGTGTGAAAAATAAGAGAGCATGGGAATATAATGCTTATGATTTTTGGATGAGTCAATCAGGAACGCCGTCTGAAAGGGCGAAAAAAGATATAGAAAATCCGATAGGAATGTTAAAGAAATATGCGAATTATTTTGATACTTATAAGGGAATTAGGGTGGGGAATATATGTGGTTCTTGTGGAAAGAAAGCGATTCCTTTGGCTATTTTAGGAGCGGAAGTGACGGTTTTTGATATTTCAGAAGATAATAAGAAATATGCGCTTGAAGTTGCAGAAGCTGCGAATGTTAAGATAAATTT
Organism: uncultured Eubacteriaceae bacterium; assembly: GCA_947643285.1. Taxonomy (GTDB): domain Bacteria; phylum Bacillota; class Clostridia; order Lachnospirales; family Lachnospiraceae; genus MGBC136627. Next base: position 9,021 of record CANRVK010000118.1, on the reverse strand, counting down.
TGAAGTATGTGATATATTGGAAATTGATATAGAGAAATATGGGGAGTATTTTGATGTAGTTTTTATGGAAGGCGGTATTTTACATTATTTTCATGATATTGATGAATTTATGAGTATTATGTATTCTTTGCTGAAAGATGATGGAAAAATGATATGTAGTGATTTTCATCCATTTCAAAAAATATCAGATATTTTGGATTTTGAGCAGCCGTCTATGAGTTATTTTTCAACAGATGTTTTTGAAGGTGAAATGGCACATGCACGTTTTTTTGAAGAGGATATACGAAGACAAATGCCTAAGTGCAGTTATAGAAAATATACGCTCAGTGAGATTATCAATTCTGTTATAAATAATGGATTTATTTTAAGGAAGTTTGATGAACATCCTGCATGGACAAATGACAAAATACCGGGAGAGTTCACTATTATAGCAAGTAAGAAGTAAGAATTTGTTTATCTTTGGGGGAATCATTATAGTGGAAGAACATTAGATGAATCAGAAACTTCATAGATTATCGCAAGTTTCACTTTTCAAAAAGTAGAAGCCAACCAGCGGAGGCGAGGAAGTATTCCAAAAGAAGCCCCTTGGAAGACGTTGGTACTTAATGAGCAGTTCCGCAAGGGGCTGCGAATTTAGTACCATTACGTCTGGAACGGAGCGAGAGCGCGGCTTCGCCTAAATACTTCCTCGCCGGAGCGTCCCCTTTCTCACTTTCAAAATCCCTATTGAATATAGTATGAAAGAAAAAGTGTATGATTGATTTTCCATTGGATATTGATATAATATATTTAGAAGATTTTGAGTTTTATAACTTAGAAAAAAAGATTGTATTAAAATAAATCCTGCTTTTATGGAACAGGAAGAAAAGTGGTTTATATAATATGGAGAAAAATTTAACGTCAGGCAGTGTATTTAAAAATATAGTGTACTTTTCACTTCCTTATTTGCTGTCCTATTTTTTACAGACTCTATATGGGATAGCTGATTTGTTTATTATTGGTCAATTCAATGGGATAGATAGTATTACTGCTGTTTCTATTGGCAGTCAGGTTATGCATATGCTGACGGTTATGATAGTCGGTTTAGCTATGGGGGCAACGGTAACGATTGGACGGAATATTGGAGCGAAACAGAAAGAAAAAGCGGCTGCAGTCATTGGAAATACAGTTACTTTATTTATGACACTTTCGGTTTTGATTATGGCTTTACTATTGATATTTGTAAAGCCAATTGTGTCGATTATGTCTACTCCCACAGAGGCTATTTCTGATACTATGAAGTATCTGACGATCTGTTTTATAGGGCTTCCCTTTATTACAGCATATAATATTATCAGTTCTATTTTCCGTGGTTTGGGAGATTCTAAAAGTCCTATGTATTTTATTGCAGTGGCTTGTGTTGTAAATATCGCTTTGGATTATTTATTTATAGGTGTATTTCACTTGGGATCAGCAGGAGCTGCATTAGGAACTACATTGTCACAAACGGTTAGCGTAATTGTTTCATTGATTGTTATATTAAAACGGAACATAGGGGTGACACTTAAAAAAAGTGATTTCAGACTACAGTCTGAAATCATGGGGCAGATATTGAAAATAGGAATTCCCGTCGCTTTGCAAGATGGTTTTATTCAGATCTCTTTTATTCTTATCACAATCATTGCCAATCGCAGAGGACTTTCCGATGCGGCTGCTGTGGGGATCGTAGAAAAAGTGATAGGTGTCTTGTTTCTTGTGCCATCTTCTATGCTCTCCACAGTTTCTGCTCTTTGTGCGCAGAATATCGGAGCAGAGAAACATGATAGGGCAACATTCACGTTGAAATATGCTATTTTCATAGCGGTTGGTTTTGGACTTGTCGCGGCAATTTCTGTACAGTTTGCCGCAGAGCCGATTGTTGGACTGTTTACAAAGGAGAAAGATATAGAAGTGATTTTGCTTGGAGGTCAATATATTCGAGGATATATTTGGGATTGTATTTTTGCAGGAATACATTTCTGTTTTAGTGGGTATTTCTGTGCATATGGGAAGTCAAGCATTTCATTTTTACATAATTTTCTTTCTATCGTTTTTGTGCGGATTCCCGGAGCATATTTCGCATCGAAATATTTTACTAATACATTGTTTCCTATGGGACTCGCGGCAACAGGAGGTTCTTTGTTGTCTGTAATTATTTGCATGATAGCATATGGATGGTTGAAACATCAATTAGAAAATGGAGCAAGTAGAATAATGAAATAGATTTATAAAAGGCATATAAGAAGGTGTTTTTAGATAATTTAGGGAGGTATAATTTCATTGGAAGATGAAAAATCTGTAAAAGATAGTGTAAGTGTATGGGAAACATGTTGTAATTTAAAGTTTATGGGAGAGCAAAGTGAGATAAAGGGGATAGATGAGTTTGGTGGAACGATTGTGGATACTAATCTGGCATATACACAAGGTAAGTATGATGAGATAAAAAATAGAAGTCAAAGAGAAGGAATGCTTACAGCTTGGAAAAATGATCATGTAGTGAGTGAATTGGTGTTATGGGCAGGAAATTTAGATATTCAGAATGTGACAATAATAGTGAGTGATTTTGTCAGTGGCGCAAATAAAATATTGGCTCAAAATATAACGGTTTCTTTTATCAAGTCTACGAAAGCTTATAATGGGGATTATCTTGGATATGGGGATAAGAATCGTGAGATACCAAAAGAAACAGAAAGCAATCGAAGTGAAGTTTTTGATATTCTTTATCAGACGGATTTTTTTTCTATAAAAGCTGGAAAAATTCAGCCTGTTTGGGTGGATATTTATGTGCCAAAGGATACAAAGGCAGATGTGTATATGGGCACATTAACAGTAAAAGATGATAAGGATAATAGGATTGTATTTCCTTATAAGTTAAATATTCAAGATATTGTACTTTTGGATTCTACGGAATTTAAAAATAGTTTTGATATTGAACTTTGGCAGTATCCTTATTCTAGTGCAGAATATTATGATGTAAGACCGTTTTCTGAAGAACATTTTAATCTGATAAAATCATCTATGATCAAATATAAGGAAATTGGGGGACATGCTATTACGGCTTCTATTGTAGAGGAGGCTTGGAATGGTCAAACTTACAGTAAGAAAGAGATTCACTATCCATCTATGATCAAATGGACAAAAGATGTAGATGGTAAATTTATCTATGATTATTCGGATTTTGATAGGTGGGTTGAGTTTAATAAAAAGCTTGGTATTGGAGATAAAATTGTTTTGTACAGTATTGTACCATGGCATAATTGTTTTTCTTACTGGGAAGAAGAGGTATTGAAATATGAAGTGTTTACAGTAGGAAATGCCCGCTATAAAGAAGTATGGAAAGATTTTTTAGAGAAATTGATCGAACATTTGATGGATAAAGACTGGTTTGAGGAAACTTATATCGGGATTGATGAAAGAGGCTTTTGTACAGAGGCATTTGAATTGATCGATTCTGTGCGGAATATTTATGGAAAATCTTTGAAAACAACAGGCGCTATAGATGGATTTGTGGATAAAAAAGAGTTTGCTCTTCAAATTACAGATCTGAATGTATCAGATACAGCGGCAGCAGCATATCCAACGGAATTTCAAGAATTACTTGCGAAGAGAAAGGTGCTTGGACTCCGCACGACCTTGTATTCTTGTACAGAACATGAGCCGGGCAATTTTGTATTAAGTGCTCCTGCAGAGAGCTATTGGTCGATAATAAATGCAGGAAAAGCTGATACAGCAGGGTTTCTCAGATGGGCTTATGATGCATGGGTAAAAGATCCTCTCAGGGATACGACACACAATGCATTTGAACCGGGGGATTGTTTTTTGATTTATCCAGATGAAAAAGATGTGCAGAACAAGGTGTCAAAAAGTTCTATTCGCTTGGAAAAGATGGCAGAAGGTGTGCGTGATGTAAATAAGTTGATGATGATGAAAAATGAGATTCCGAATTTAGAGGATAAGGTGAAGGCGGTTTATGATAAGATTACGATAATTCCTACGACTTCACGAAGTTATCTAAGTGAAAGCAGACGTGTGCAGCTTTCTTTAGAAGTGAAGTGTTTTAAAGAAGCTTTGGATATGCTTTCAGAGGAATATATGGAAATAATAAAGAAAGCTGCAGAGAGAGCAGATTTTGGAAAAGAATTAAATATTGCGAATAAGCTGCCAACTTATGAGCTAGATGAGAAATATCTCTCTGATATAGATAAAGATGAGAGTAATGAGAATGGAAGACGATATTTGGGACAGCCAGATATGGTAATGTTAGATGACAATAAAACATTGATTACCGCATATCCGAAAGGTCATGGAAAAGGTTCTTTGATCATGAAAATCAGTTATGATGCAGGGGAAACATGGACAGAAAAAGTAAATACACCGAAATCTTGGGAGGGGTCTCAGGAAACACCGACTATGTATAAATTGCATTTGGCAGATGGAACACAGCGTATTATATTGATAACAGCATGTCCGGGCTGGGGAATGGATTTAGCTGGGAATCGATATGGGTGGAATACATCTTATTCTGATGATGGAGGAGAAACATGGACGGAATATCAGCATTGGTATTCAAAAAGGGCGGATAATCAGGATAATGTTGTGATCGTAGGAATGGCTAGTCTGATACAACTTAAGGATAAAGATGGGAATGATATACAGAAATGGATAGGGGTATATCATGATTCTGATTATGTAAATTATAAAACATATTTGACCTTTGATGAAGATGGAAAGGAACAGTGGAGCATACCAGAGGCTTATTTGAGGGAGTATCGGGATATAGAGAGGATTTATCAAATGTGTGAGATTGGAATGTTTCGTTCACCAGATGGAAAACGAATTGTAGGTCTTGCGAGAAGTCAATCTCATCATAATCCGGCGACTTTGATCTATTCCGATGATGAGGGAGAGAGTTGGAGTAAACCTATGGATTTACCGGGGTCTTTGGCTGGGGAACGTCATAAAGTGCTCTATGATCCAGTTAGTAACCGATTATTAATCGCTTTTCGGGAAATTCTTTATGATCAGAATGGAAATAATCAGTTCGACGGAAGCTGGATGGCAGGAGATTGGGGTGCATGGGTAGGAACTTATGAGGATTTGATCAATCAGAAGGAAGGACAGTATCGTATTATTTTGGATAGGGATTGGACAAATAGTGTTTACTCAGGAGATACTGGATATACAGGTATGGCAGTACAGCCAGATGGTACGTTTATTTTAGATACTTATGGACATTGGGATAAGGATTTTTCTATGAGCTGGACAGGTGGTGTTACTACAGATTTGTGTTATATTCGTCAGGCAAAGTTTAAATTAAGTGATTTTGAAGCGGAGAATAATATTACTATGTTATAGAAAGGTAGATTAACAGTAACCGTATAGCAACGACAGAGAGATTGTGAAAAAAAGAGATGGGGACGTTTGGGTAAAAGGGTCGCACGGCAAGGAAGTATTCCAGCGAAGCCGCGCTTTCGCTCCGTTCCAGACGTAGCGGTACTAAATTCGCAAAACCCGCTTCTTGCGGGTTCGCTCATTAAGTACCGACGTCTTCCAAGGGGCTTCTTTTGGAATATTTCCTTGCCTTCGCTAGTTTGTTGGCTATTCTAGGAAAGTTGAAAAACTTTTTTTGTAGTAAAAATGTTTGTAGTATGAGGTTATATTTTGGAGTGGTTTTTCAATAATGGAATGAGCTAAAAAATGGGAATGTTTTATATTATTTGATATAGTAGTTTTTAGATATATAGATTTCAGTGCGAGATTTGAGCAAATAAAAGATGAGGTGTGAAAGTATGAGCCATTATTTTATGGAAGATAAGTCGTTAGAACATGATATAAAAAAGATTGATTATGATTATGCAGGTAACAAATTTGTATTTACTACAGATGCTGGTATATTTTCAAAAGATAGGATAGATTATGCTACAGATATTTTATTGAGAACAATACCTGTTCTTTCTGGATCATTACTTGATATGGGGTGTGGTTATGGATGTATTGGGATAGTATTAGCTAAAACTTATTCACTGCGATTAACTCAAACAGATGTTAATCCATTAGCGATTGATTTAACCAAAAAGAATTGCGTTGAAAATGGCGTTGATTCTGCTGTTATTAAATCAGATTGTTTTGATAATATTTCAGATTCTTTTGATACGATTATTATAAATCCTCCTATTCATGCCGGAAAAGCTGTAACTTATAAAATGTATGAAGATTCTTTATGGCACTTAAATATTGGTGGCAAGTTATATATTGTCACTTTAAAAAAGCATGGTGCAGAAAGTACTTATGTCAAACTGAAAGATACTTTTGGGAATTGCGAAATTCTCTATAAAAAGAAAGGTCATTATGTTTTTTGTTGTACAAAATCTTAAACTAACCTGTTGTGTTGGTTGAAATAGGTAATACTCATAAAATAAAATTTTTTATTTGCGCAGAATAGAAAGCTGAAAGAAAACGTCTTTATAAATTTCAGTTTTTCAGTGAACAAGCACAACAAGTTAAGATAAAAAAGTTAGTTTTACTTCAAACATTAAAAAAGAGTATTATAGAATAAAAATATTTGTTGTCTGATTAAAAAGTTAGAATATTGACAAAAAGTAAAAGAATTATGATTTATAATTCCCCCCTTTTTATTATTATCGTGAGATATGCTTTTCACAGATTAGAACAGCCGATAAACTAGCGGAGGCAAGAACCTATTCCAAAAGAAGCCCCTTGGAAGACGTTGGTACTTAATAAGCAGTTCCGCGAAAAGCGGGGCTGCGAATTTAGTACCACTACGTCTGGAACGGAGCGAGAGCGCGGCTTCGTTGGAATAGGTTCTTGCCGGAGCGCCCCCTTTGATTTTCAAGATTTTACAACATAATGAATAGTAAAGAAGGAGAAATTTTTGGTTAGATATAGTGAATTTTATGATATTCCTACTTATATTCCATCATATAAAAACTGATCATCAAATGCATGAATATATCATGATTCTTCAGAGAAACCCCCATCAATTCCTCCATTTTATTGAGTCTATACAACAGTGTATTGCGGTGAATATGTAGTTCATTAGCAGTTGCCGCAGTATCACACAGATGATATATATAAGCACGTAAAGTAGCAAGAAAATCCGTGGAGTGTTTTCGGTCGTAATCTCGTACCTGAAAGATGACAGGAGAGATATAATTACTCTGTGGCATTTGCTCAATCCGGGGAGCGAGAATTGCAGGCAGATAATAGTCAGCATAAGAATGGATTCGGTATTTCTGATCGGCATGTTGACCGAGCATCAGAGCATCTTCTGCCTGAATTTGATAATTTACCGCCTCTAATAAATCATAAAAATAATTACTAGACCCACAGTGAGCATTAAATTTAACCAGAATATTATGAAATTGCTTTTCCCCCAAAGCAGGATTTCCATTTAGACTCAGATTATACTGCAGAATATAAAGAATATTATGCTGAATTAACCCCAACTGATAGGGAAATAACTGCTGAATGGTCTTTTGAATATAAGATAATACATTTCTTTCCTGTTTATCTTTTGTTCCTACTGTTACAATCCGATAAGGTGGATTCAGACTGAAACCAATATTTTTAAACCAAAGCTCCAACTGTTTTTTAGTATGAATCCGATTATTAAACAGTTCACCGATAAACACTTTTTGATAGGTATCATAGATGCTGTTTTCTGTATCATTATCCTTAAAGAAAAATGCGAGGGCATCTTGAATAATCTCCATCGCCTTCATGCGATCTGGAGTAATCTGATCTTGTGTACATTGCATAGTGACATAACCTTCTATGATATCATTTACTCTAATAACCCCTTGAATTTTAGGATATAACGGATTGACATCACCCCAGTTCACAACAAAAGGCGCTTTTTTTTCATTGACAGACTGCATAATTCCCTGTTCATACATATGAATGGCGATATCGGTTTCATACCCTCGATGTTCTAACAGATAATCCCAATAATAATCTCCTGTTTTTTGCTGTGGAGCGATGCCAAACAGATGATACATAATATCCACCGTCAAAATAGGAACACCCACAATCTCATAACACACTTCCATTAATTTCTGAATATTCCCAGAGGGAAGAATCTTAAATATATTTTCATACAAAAGTAAAAAATCAATCATATTTTTTCTCCATTCCGAAAGCAATATCATATTCTAGTCTTTACACAATTTCCATAGTCATTTCCTTTATTATATAAAGAAAAATAAGAAAAATCTATAGAAAAAAACAACATTATAAGAAAAAATCTTCTATTAACAGAGTATAAGAGGAATATTTACAAAATAAAAATCATTTTATAGAAAAAACAAAAAAATATATCCGACAGAATATTCAGATGATTTGTGCATCTGCACAAAATAACTTGTTTTATTTCAGAATGTCGCATGATGATTATTTCGCCTTTCTATTATATAATGAACAAAAGACATAAATTTAGAAAGGAAGATAAAACAATGGCGATGAATTTTGATTTGACAGGAAAAGTAGCAATGGTGACAGGAGCTTCCTCTGGACTCGGCGCACAGATGGCACAGGCATTAGCAGACCAAGGAGCAGATGTCGTGATTCTTGCGAGAAGATTAGAACGTCTCGAAACACTTGCAGGAAATATTCGGGCAGCCGGAAGAAAATGTCTTCCCATAAAATGCGATGTAACAGATGAAATGAGCATTAAGGAAGCAGTGAAGAAAGCCGAAGAAGAATTTAAAAAAATTGAGATTTTAGTGAATTGTGCAGGCGTATGTGAGTACTCACAAGGTATTCATGATCATACGACAGAACAATGGGATAAAGTTTTAGATACAGATTTAAAAGCAGTTTTTCTGGTGACAAGAGAAGTAAGCCGCCTGATGAAAAAACAGAATTATGGTCGTGTCATTAACATTGCCTCTGTAGGAGCAATACAAGCAGGACCAAGCCAGATAGGATATTTCGCAGCCAAAGGCGGTGTCATAAATCTCACCAAAGCGATGGCAGCAGATATGG
>CANRVK010000117.1 GCA_947643285.1 uncultured Eubacteriaceae bacterium | reverse complement strand
ATCAGCGGAGGCAAGGAAGTATTCCATAAGAAGCCCCTTGGAAGACGTCGGTACTTAATAAGCAAACCCGCAAGTAGCGGGATTTGCGAATTTAGTACCGCTACGTCTGGAACGGAGCGAAAGCGCGGCTTCGATGGAATACTTCCTTGCCGTAGCGTCCCTTTTTAACCTTCACAATCACCTAAAATATAAAATTCTGCATCATCAATATAATTATAACCTTCCAGATTAATCTCCCTTTTATTTAAAACCTGTATCACCATCGCATCAAATATCCAACAATGTTGTATATGGTACGCCTGTGAACCGGAAGCGATAGCCGGAGAAATAGTATAATATCCGTCCACCAGTTTCGGCAGTGTGAATACAAATTCAAATAAATACGTCTTATTCGCTTCTAAATGCAACTCTCTGTTCATCACAAAAGTATTTAATTGAAAAATAATCGTTCCCAGTTTATCCTTAAACGTGAAACCCACAATCGCATCGGTCAATTCTTCTTTTATATGCGCCTGAAATAATAATTGAATCTTACTGTCCGCATCCGCCACCGAGATCTTATTTCCTTCCGCATCCATACATAAAAACCCTAAAAACTCTGCTTTATCATCTCCCATCATATCCACATCTTTTGGAATAGCCTCCAGCTCAACTCCTATTGTCTTTTTCCCCATCTGCCCTCTATCCGCCTTACTTGTGAATTTCGCATCAATCATATAAGCTCGAAACTCTTTTGCGATCTCAGCAGGATTTCCCTCTGACTGCATCACTCCTTCATTCAGCCAAATCGCGCGGTCACAAAACTTTGTAATGCTGCTTAAATCATGAGAAACTAAAATAAATGTTTTTGTTTTTTTAAATTCCTCTATCTTCCGAAAACATTTTCTTTGAAAGCGAATATCTCCTACCGATAACGCCTCATCAATAATCAAAATATCCGGATCGACATGAATCGCAATAGCAAAAGCCAATCTCACATACATTCCACTGGAATAAGTCTTTACTGGCTGGTAAATAAAATCTCCGATATCTGCAAATTCAATAATATCTGGAATTTTTTTCTCCATTTCTGCCCTTGTAAACCCCATAATTGTTCCATTCAAATAAATGTTTTCAAATCCATTATATTCTCCATTGAATCCTGCTCCCAACTCTAAAAGCGCAGCGATTCTCCCATTCAATTTCACTTCCCCCTCTGTCTGTTGCAGCACACCTGTGATTATCTTTAGAATCGTCGATTTCCCAGAACCATTTTTTCCTACAATCCCAAGTGCTTCCCCTCGTTTTACCTTAAAATTCACATCTTTTAGAGCATAAAAGTCCTGATGATAGCATTTCTTTCTAATACTAAAAGCCTCTTTTATACGATCAGACTGTTTATGATATAATTTATATATTTTCGTTAAATGATTCACTTCAATCGCATATTCTTCCATTTCTTTCTCCCTAGTTTTCTATCTATTCCTCAACCCCCTATAAAACATCAGCAAAATGCGGTTTTAATCGGCGAAATGTACTTCTCCCAATCCATAAAACAACCAACACGATCCCCCAATAATAAAATGTCATTCCCGGACGCTCCCAAAACCATATCCGATCGATAAAACAATCTCGATATCCTTGGATCACATAGTACAAAGGATTATATTTTAAAAGGGGAATCATCACGGCTGGGAAATTTTGATCTGCTATCATAATAGGAACTGTCCACATAGAATATTGTAGTAAAATACTAACAATCTGACTCATATCTCTAAAAAATATATGAATCGCTGCTGCAAAATATACCAATCCTATGATCAATAACAACGTACAAAAACTATAATAAATCGTCTGTATGGCATAAATAGTAATCGGATACTGATAAAAGAGAAATACAATCACTACAATAAAAATAAAAAAAGCATGTACAAACGTAGAAGATATTATTTTAATCAGAGGAATAATACTGATATTAAATCTCACCTTTTTCACAATATAACTGTACTCCACCAATGAATTCGTAGAGCTGTTCAGCGCATCATTTAAAAAAAACCAAGGACATATCCCAGAAATCAGCCATAACAAAAATGGATAATCCCCCTCTGGTCCTGTTTTTAACCCTTTTGAAAAAATAAACCAATACACTGTTACATTTACAATTGGCTGCACAAAGGCCCAAAAAATACCCAAATAAGAACCCGCAAATTTATTCCTAAAATCATTAGAAGCAAGCTGTAATATAATCCTGCGATTCTTAATCAAATCCTTTATCGTCGCCATTTTGACCTCCTAAGTACCTTCCTTTTCTGAATCTTTTCCAACAGTTTCTGATTCCTCTTAAAAAACAGTTCCATAGAATATTTATCTGCCTCTTTTGCTACCCTCTCAGCCATTTCCTCTCTCATCTTCTCCACCCGTATCAACCTTTTTGTCCCTTCGATGCATTCTTCTTCTGTATCCCACAAATACCCTGTAACTCCCTGTTCTACTATCTCCTTTTGCCCACCCTTATTAATCACAACAGGAACAACACCATATGCCATCGCCTCTACCGTCGAAATACCAAAATGTTCTAACTTCTCTGGCTCTTCTTCCTCTTCCACCTGATACCCTGTTCCATGCCAGAAAATCTTAGCCCTCTCATACAGCGAATCCAACTCTCCTCTCCCACAATTCTCATGAATATAAATTCCCTCTGTCCTCCTCGCTTCCCTTTTAATCTCCTCTAAATACTCCCTATCCGCGCCCTTCTCCGCCACATTTCCAACCAAATGATACTGATATCCCTTTAATTCCTCCTGATGATTTATAAAAAATCTCACTAATTCCAACTGTTTTTTATTATGACCAGTAACAAAAAATCTCCCCACACTCAAAATAATATTTTCTTTTTTCCACTCCTGATATTTCTCCCCCTGAAAAGCCCCAGAAAACACAGGCGGATAGATCATATAATCCCTCCCCTTCACATTCCAAATCTTACAGAGCCACTTTCTGGTATAATCAGAATTACAAATATAAGCATCATAATGATATTCAAACTGCCTGTCCGCCCAAAAACGATATCCCCTTCCCAAATGTCTAATACTCGTTTTTGGATATTTCTTCGGCGGAAACATACAAGCATAAAGATTCACTTTCGCCTTCCCTATCTGCTTACTTAAAAACATCCAATTCACAAAAATATCATATTTCCTAGATATCCTTCTGATCTTAATATCCTCTTCTAAATACCTAATATGAGGATTAGAAGTCTCAAATCCCACCTTATATAACCTCGTACACTTTAAATCCAAATCAAACAGCCGATTCAATTCCTCTATCGTCACATAATCCTCTCTCCAAATATCCACCCCCTGATAACCATAAGTCAAAATATCAATTTCTACCTCCCCTTCATAATATTCTTCAAGGAATTTACAAAAACAGCACATATGCTTTTCCCCTCCACCCTTTGAAAAAACATAAGGATTGAGAATCAGAACCTTCTTTCTATTCATAACTCCTTCAACCTCTCTGCCATCTGTTTCGCTATTCTTTCATAAGAATACTCTTCCCCTATCCCTTTTCCATACTCTCCCCTTATCCCACAAAAAATCCCCCTCATACACCATTCTATTTCTTCTATCCTATAATAAAAATATCCCTCCTGTAAAATTTCCATTCTCTCTCCTTCTGGCATAATAATCGGCAACCCACACGCCGCCGCCTCTAACATCATTCCCTTCCCCCCTCTTCCCACCTCATAAAAAATCACACAATCCACAAAATGATACAACACCGCTCTCTCCTGCTCCTGTTCCCTCATATTAATAAAAAATCCCACCATCAAATCCCCATCTTCTCCCTCAAACACCCTTTTTATCCTATCCCTCTCATATTCCTCCACAACCCCTCTGACATAAACAAACACCACAACCTTCCTTCCCCCAAAAATCCTTTCAGCCAAATCACATATCGCCTTTAAAAACTCCATCTCCACCTCTTCCAACACCACCAAAAGTCTAACCTCATCTCTTATCCCCTTTTCCTCCACCCGAAAATAATTTCGATTGATTCCAAATGGATATACCTGAATCGGCACTCTGATATTTTGCTTTCTTAAAAATTCTCTATTCCCCTCAGAATCCACCCATATCTCATCTACATTCCTCAAATACTCTATCCACCTATTATTCATATCCGAAATATGAAATAAACTGTAGCAAATATGATACTTTCTGCTTCTCAAAAAACAAGGACTATAAAATTCATAAGAAATCAAAATATCCCTCTTTCTCTTTTTTCTTCTTTCCATCAAGCAAATCCGATGCTCCAAAACATCTTCTTTCAGAACACTCACATCTTCTCCCTCTTTATAACACAAAGCGATATCTATTTTATTTTCATCTAACCCTAACAGCTTATTCTTCAAATCTACCCCCAATAAACCCGACGGCTTTATATTAGAACACCAAACCACCCTTCTCTCATAACATCTCTCCACCTCTTTTTTCCACAACTTCCGAAATGTCCTTTGTGACTTTAAAAACATCTTAGAAAATGACCTCTGATTGATATGAGTAGAAACATTCTGATAATGCACAATCGTAACCTCTCCACAATACATGATCCGAAATCCCGCCATTCTCGCCCTCAAACAATAATCTGTATCTTCAAAATAAGAAAAAAACCTCTCATTTAACCCCCCTATTACATTCAACACAATCCTCTTTATATAAACACAAGCAAACGTCACACTCTCCACTTCACGATTCTCGCAAAATTGACCTATATCCTTTTGCCCTCCCCCTATCTGCTGCCCCCATAAATCATCAGGTCGAATATAAGAACCAGCATGAAGAATCTGATTATGATGATTGATCATACGGCAACCCACGATTCCAATTTCCTTTTCCTGATATGCCAACTGCCTCATCTTCGTCAGCCAATTTTTCTGTAAAATTATAGTATCATTATTCAAAAGAACAACATCATTTTCCTTTATTCTTTCTATGGCAATATTATTCCCTCTAGTAAACCCCAAATTTTCTTTATTTTTTATCAAAATAAAATTTTTTAAATCCAGACCTTCCAAATACTCTACTGTCCCATCTGTACTGCCGTTATCCACAACAATAACTTCATACTCTTCTGAAGATGTATTCTGAACTATCGATTCCAGACATTGTTTTGTATATTCCATTCCATTCCAAGTTAAAATCACAATCGATACCGCCATATCACCTCTCCATTCCCATACCACTTCTCCATACAACAAAATCCAACCATTCACCCTTACCCTAATTACTTTTTCATCTGATATAATAATTCCTCCTGTATCATTATGCAGGAAATAACAGATTGATTAAATTGACTCTGCTGCTGTTGTAATTCTTTTATATACCAAATATTTAACTTATAAATTATCCATTTCAACCCCTTTATCCACCCCTTTGCTGTTCTAAAAGAGGATTCCCCCAATATATTTAAACTCTGCATCTCTTTCATTCTATTTAAGTTTTCCTCTAATAACCCTAATAGTATTTCTGCCTGTCCTTCTTTTCCTTCCCTGACCTGTCTGCATGAAATCCTTAACATCATATCTTCTAACGCTGATTCCACAGTAACCCCTGTCTTATCTCCATCATAAATACTAATCATCTCTACCTCCAGAAAACTTTTTAAACACATCTTTAACGAAATAGATTATAATTGTCTTGAGTACACTTTAACTAAATTTCCGCTTCGGCAGGGAACTATTTCAACGAAACCGCGCTCCCGCTCCGTTCCAGACGTAGCGGTACTAAATTCGCAGCCCCTAGCGGAACTGCTCATTAAGTACCAACGTCTTCCAAGGGGTTTCTTTTGGAATAGTTCCCTGCCGAAGCTACTTTATCGCATAGGCAAATTTACGAAATTTTTTCGACAGTTATCACCATAAACCACAACAGTTATTTCATATGACTCCCAGTTTGCAAAAACTTATTTTTTTAGTAACTGAATAATTAAAATATGCTTTTTTTACTTACATAGAATCTAAAATCTTCTTATAAATTTTAAGTGAATTAATATCTATAAATGAGTAAATATAAAATATTGCACAATGAGATTCATATTATGTGAAAAATATCATAAAAATACAGAAAAAGTTTTTGTCGCAAAGACTATATGCTATACTTTTTGTGCATTTTTTAGAATCTGCTCATTTATAGCTAACATAACAGATTCATTTACAAACATAAAAAAAATTTATCTCTCTTATAAATAGTACAATTCTTTCTATCTTCTCTAGAATAGCCAACAAACCAGCAAAGGCAAGGAATAATTCCAAAAGAAGCCCCTTGGAAGACGTTGGCACTTAATAAGCAGTTCCGCGGGGAAGCGGGGCTGCGAATTTAGTGTCCATTACGTCTGGAACGGAGCGAGAGCGCGGCTTCGTTGGAATATTCCTTGCCTGCGCGAACCTCTGTCTAAAATGTTCCCTCTACACCCCTATCCTTTTAAATCCTCACCCAACTCTAAATAAACTTTCTTTAAAACCCTCGCTGACCTTTCCCATGTATATTCCCTTGCCCTTTCCCTCCCCGCTTTTCTCAATCGTTCTGCCAAATCCTTTTCTTTCCAAACCTTTTTCATTGCTTCTTTTATTTCCTCCACAGAATAAGGATTGATTAAAATACCTGCTTCCCCTATCACCTCTGGAAGAGAAGAAGTATTAGAAGTGATCACCGCTGTTCCACATGCCATCGCTTCTAATGGAGGCATTCCAAATCCTTCATATAAAGAGGGAAAAATAAATGCAATCGCTCCACTTAAAAGTGCAGGAACATCTTCTTGTTTGATATACCCAGTAAATAACACCTGTTCTTTTAATCCCAATTTCTCCACTAATTGAAAAATAGAATCATAAAGCCACCCTTTCTGACCTGCTAAAACGAGAAAAGGAATATTTTCCTCTCTTTCTTCTCTTAATCTGGCATACGCTTCTAATAATCTTTCTATATTTTTTCTGGGTTCTAATGTCCCCAAATATAAAAAATACTCTTTCTTTATCTGAAACCTATCCTTGATTTGTTCTATCTCTTCTTTCTGTCTGGGGTAAAAGAAATCCCCGTCCACCCCATTTGGCATCACAACAATTTTTTCTTCTTTTATATTCAGGTATTTTATAATCTCTCTTTTGCTGAATTCAGAAACAGTCACGATTTTATCCGCTCTTTTACAAGATTTCTCCATATTCCATAAAAGCCATTTTCTAGTTCTATCTGCTACGGTATCTGGATAAGATAAATAAGCCATATCATGCACTATAGTCACTGTCTTTCCCTTTACTCCGGGCGGAATAATAAAATTAAAGAATTGTGTGATATCCCGTTTATCTCTAAAAAAAAGATGATATGGTATCGGAAAGACAGACCATAACAGTTTATACAACACATTATGAAACCACCGACACGCCTGCATTTTCACACCATACTTCTCATATACTCTCACTTTTTCCTCTTCTTCCTGTCCATATCCCAACATAAAATAATCACATTGCCACTCTATCTGTTTATCTTTCGCTAATTCTCTGATTAAATTATCCGCACACCATGCGATCCCTGTTTTGTTTCCCTTTAGAAAAAGTTGTGCTTCAAATGCGACCTTCATTTTTTCTCCTATTTTCTCTTATTGTCCATCATACTCTGATATAAACTTTTCACTCGCTCCAGCATTTTTTGGCTCTGATATTCCTGTTTCATTCTTTCTCTCGCTTTTGCCCCCATTTCCTCTCGTTCTCTTTCATGTTCCATCATCCATTTCATCGCTTTATATAATTCATCTATTTTCCTCGGAGTAACTGTAATTCCTGTGATTCCATCTAAACTCACATAGGGAACGCCACTTTTTAGCCTTGTATTAATAACTGGCTTTCCAAACGCCATCGCCTCAATCTGCACGATTCCAAACGCTTCACTCGGAGCAGTTGAGGGAAGAACCAAAACATCACATTCCCCTAATATTTTTACCAATTCTTTTTCCTGCAAATTTCCAACAAAATGCACTCTTTTAGAAATTCCTTTTTTCCATGCTAGAGCTTCTAATCTTTCTTTTAGCACTCCATCTCCCACCAATATCAATTCCGCTGCCTCTGGAAACTTTGCAAACGCTTTTAATAATACATCACAGCCCTTATAATACACAAAACGCCCGATAAATAAGAATTTTATACCTGTTTTGACCTTTGGTTTTTTCTTCTTTTTTTCCAAACTTTTATAATATCTATCTGAACAACACTCTAAATTTTTATCCACTCCAAATGGAATAATCACACATTTCTCTCGAAATTCTTCTAAATAAGAAGAACCATTCAAATTCCCTTCTGTCGCCACAATAATCTTGTCCGCACGTTGTAATAACTTCTTCATAATAGGTTTATAAAAAACCATCATTTTCTTTTGTCTTACTATATCGCTGTGATACCAAATAACCAGCTTACCTTTATATCCAGAAGCCAGATAAGCTATATCTGCAAATGGAAATGGCATATGAATATGCACGATATCTGCATTTTGAGCCAATCTTTTAAAATCCCAAATAAAATGTTTCGGTATCGGAAGATTCCCCCATTTTCCAAAACTGGCAGCCCGATAAACCCAAACACCATTTACTCTCTCTAATTTCCCTTTCCCCTTTTCCTGACAAACTAACACTTTCATATCCACAGAATCATTTAATCCCTCTGCAATTTGTTTCACCACATGTTCTATTCCACCTGTGTAGGGATAATACAACTTATTTACCTGTAATATATGAATATAATCTTCTCTCTTTTTGTTCATATTTCATTCCTGATATTTCTTTTTTCTTTATATCTCACAACACAACTAGAGATTCTCCCTTTCTTTCCCATACCACGAGGCATGAGGAGGCGGTGTTGTACCTTCAACAAAAATGACATGCATTTCTGCCTTATCCATGATTCCTCTGGATTGTATATTGAACGGCAAAGCCGCCAATTACCATAATTAGTTTTTATATACCTCATCTAACTATAAAATCTTAAAAAATGAAGCCCTATATTTTTGGCTGTGTTTAAAAAAGAATTTCCTCTATGACCATTTGGACAAATATAAAGCTGACCGCCATGATAATTTTTTCTCGGTCGATAACCCTGATTATATTTTTTTATATATTCTCCACAAATACTACATACATCTGTAATATGATAAGGTTTAACTGTACCCACCACAATTCCTTCCGCAAATGCTTTATATTTTAAGTACCGAATAATACGCCTGCCTATCCAATCAAAATTATTTGTCTTCATATAATTTCTTTTTGTAAAATCAATTCTCTGTTCATAATTCGGCACAACAATTACTTTTATCTGATTTTCTAAGCAATAATTTACTATCTTTCTGCTGATACTATGTGCATAATATTCATTCAAATGTTCAATTTTTAAATAATACTTCTCTGTACTCATATCTGAAGTATTCCGAATTTTCTCTGCCTTTTTATAGAGTATTTTTCTTTTATTTTTTAATACAGCTCCTCAACGCAAGAAAATGCTTTTCT
>CANRVK010000116.1 GCA_947643285.1 uncultured Eubacteriaceae bacterium | reverse complement strand
GCAAGGAAGTATTCCATAAGAAGCCCCTTGGAAGACGTCGGCACTTAATGAGCTGACCTTGATAGGTCAAGGGCTGCGAATTTAGTGTCCGTTACGTCTGGAACGGAGCGGGAGCGCGGCTTTGATGGAATACTTCCTTGCCGTAGCGAACCTTTGATGTCCAAATAGGCTGAACTGTAACGTTTATCGAAGAGGGCTGCTGCAGGAAAGAGGTATCTGGCGGCAGCTTTTTTATGATAATTTTCCAAAAGTGTTTGTTAGTTACATTTTTCCTAGAATGGAGAAGGAAAGAAAATGCAACGATAATCATAAGATTACTTAGAAAAATACATAAGAAAAAATAGATTAACAGTTGACATCAGAAAATCCATTTAGTATAGTATCATATAGGTACGACAAGGAGGAAGGAACATGGCAGATAAAGTGAGGGTAGCGGTGGATGCTATGGGTGGCGATAACGCTCCGAAAGAAATTATAAAAGGAGCGGTAGAGGCGGTCAATGCAAAAGAGGAAATCCAGCTTATTCTAGTAGGGTTAGAGGATAAGATAAAGGAGGAACTCGCGAACTATACTTATCCAAAAGAACGTATTCGTATAGTACATGCGACAGAAATAATCACTACAGAAGAATCGCCAGTGATGGCAATACGAAAGAAAAAAGATTCCTCGATCGTGGTTGCCATGAATATGGTAAAGAATAAAGAAGCAGATGCATTTGTTTCAGCAGGGAGTTCTGGAGCGATTTTAGCAGGAGGACAGTTGATCGTAGGGAGAATTAAAGGAATTGAAAGACCACCGTTAGCCCCTTTGATTCCAACAGAAAAAGGCGTTTCTTTGCTGATTGACTGTGGAGCAAATGTAGATGCCAGAGCATCTCATTTAGTACAATTTGCGAAAATGGGTTCTATCTATATGGAATATGTAGTTGGAATAAAAAATCCAAAAGTGGCAATTGTGAATATAGGTGCAGAAGAAGAGAAGGGAAATGCTCTAGTAAAAGAAACCTTTCCATTGTTAAAACAATGCTCAGAAATCAATTTCATCGGCAGTATAGAAGCGAGGGAAATTCCGAGCGGTTATGCAGATGTCATTGTATGTGAAGCATTTGTAGGAAATGTAATTTTAAAACTATATGAAGGTGTAGGTTCTACATTTAAAAAAATGGTGATCAATGCTTTAAAGAGTACGACTCTTTCTAAAATAGGAGCACTATTTGTAAAATCTGCTGTGAAAGATACATTAAAATCCTTTGATGCGAGTGATTATGGAGGAGCACCTTTATTAGGACTAAATGGATTGGTGGTAAAGACACATGGAAATGCAAAAATGAAAGAAATAAGAAATTCTATTATGCAGTGTGTGATATTTAAAGAGCAACAGATTAATGAGAAAATAAAAGAGAGGATTATTGTAAAAGAGTAAAGAAAGGACGGAACAATATGGAGTTTGAAAAGTTACAAAAAATTATTTCTGAGGTTTTAAATGTAGGAGAAGACGAAATCACGATGGACACCACATTTGTAGATGATTTGGGAGCAGATTCTTTGGATATTTTCCAGATTATTATGGGAATTGAAGAAGAATTTGATATCGAAATCGCGAATGAGGATGCAGAAAAAATTATATCTGTAGGCGATGCGGTAGAACAAATAAAGAATGCTCTTAACTAAGTAAAAAACCCAGAGGTTTCCTACTCTGGGCTTTTCCTTCTCTTATAGGAATATTAAAAAATAGAAAGGTTGGTCAAATGAAACAAGAAGATTTATCAAAATTGGAAAAGACAATAGAATATGATTTTGAGAATAAAGATTATTTAAAACAGGCGATGATACACAGTTCTTACTCAAATGAACATCATATTGATAAATTAAAAAATAATGAAAGGCTGGAATTTTTGGGAGATGCCGTTCTGGAAATTGTCATAAGTGAATTTTTGTTCCATACTTATAAAGAAAAACCAGAAGGAGAATTGACAAAAATGAGAGCCAGTATGGTATGTGAGCAGACATTGGCTTTTTGTACAAAAGAAATAGAATTGGGAAAATATTTATTATTGGGAAAAGGAGAGGATTTAAGCGGAGGAAGAGAACGAGATTCTATTGTTTCCGATGCGATGGAGGCATTGATCGGCGCGATCTATTTAGATGGAGGATTTCGGGCAGCGAAACAATTTATTGATCGTTTTATCTTAAAAGATATAGAACACAAACAGCTCTTTTATGACAGTAAGACTATTTTACAGGAAATCGTGCAGAGCCAATATACAGAAACTCTAGGATATGACTTGATAAAAGAAGAAGGACCAGATCACGATAAACATTATGAAGTAAATGCTTTCATCGGAAAGAAAGTGATAGGTACTGGAAGAGGGAGAACCAAAAAGGCGGCAGAACAAGAAGCTGCTTATCAGGGGATTCTCAAGTTGAAAAGAGAACAAAAGAATAGATAAAAAACTCAAGATATCTTTAGGAAAAAGTAGAAGTGTTATGTATGAGCATGAAGGAACAGAGAATAGATTCGTGCGGTTACATAATAGTTCTACTTTTTAACCTAAAAAAGAAAAGCAAATGAATTTAGAATATTTGCTTATAAAAAGAGAAAAGACAAAAAATTTAAAATAGGGACAGGGAGTTTACATGTATTTAAAAAGTATTGAAGTACAGGGCTTTAAGTCATTTGCAAATAAAATCATATTTGAATTTCATAATGGCATTACAGGAATCGTAGGACCAAATGGGAGTGGAAAGAGCAATGTAGCAGATGCTGTGCGCTGGGTGTTAGGAGAACAGAGCGCAAAACAACTGCGAGGCTCAAAAATGGAAGATATTATCTTTTCTGGAACAGAGAACAGAAAATCACAGGGATTTGCATATGTGGCATTGACCATTGAAAATTCTGATCATCAACTTCCTGTGGAATATGAAGAAGTGACGATAGCGAGAAGAGTATATCGGTCAGGGGAGAGTGAATATCTACTAAATGGACACTCATGCAGATTAAAAGATGTCAATGAATTATTTTATGATACAGGGATCGGAAAAGAAGGTTATTCTATTATCGGACAAGGGCAGATCGATAAGATTTTAAGCGGAAAGCCGGAAGAGAGAAGAGAACTTTTTGATGAAGCAGCGGGGATAGTGAAATTTAAAAGAAAAAAAAATGAAGCCGTGAAAAAGTTAGAATCTCAAAGGCAAAATTTAGTGCGCATCAAAGATATTCTCTCTGAACTCGAAAAACAAGTAGAACCTTTAGAAAAGCAAGCACAGACAGCAAAAGAATATTTAAACTTGAAAGAAGAACTAAAGATCTATGATATCCATTTATTTTTGGCTGAAAATCAAGGGCTGAAAGACCAACTAGAGAATGTACAGGCAAAACTCTCCATTGTGCAGTGTGATTTTCAGAGTTCTAAGCGAGCATATGAAAAAGCAAAAGAAGATTATGAAAAAGTAGAGAGGGAATTAGAAGAACTCTCAAAAAAGACAGAATCTACACAAAATCAAGCAGCACAAGAAAAACTCAGTAAAGAAAAAAAAGAAGGAGAAAAAAACCTTTTAAAAGAACAGATTCGCAGTGCAGGTGAACAAAAAGAAAATCTTTTTCAGAGGGGAAAAGCGTTAGAGCAAGAGAGAAAGACAAAAGAAAAAGAGAAAGAAAACTGTGAAAAAGAAGAGAACAGCTTACAAAAGCAATTACTACAAGCAGATCAAAAAAAGAAAGAAGTTTCTACGAAAACAAAAGAAGTGACTGATAAAATTGCAAAAGCTCTTTTAAAAGTGGAACAAGACAGAGCACAGATCATTGAGCTTTTAAATGAAAAATCAAATATAAAAGGGAATATTCAGCGATATGATACGATGTCAGAGCAGATTCAAATCCGAAAAGCACAACTTAGCAGTAAACTTTTACAATATAAAACAGAAGAAGAAGTGCAAAAACAAAATATCACACAATTAGAAGAAAAATTACAGGAAATACAAGGAGAAATAAAAGAAAAAGAGCAAAAACAGATAATTCTTTCTGAACAAATTCATAAAATTCATGAATGGAATATACAATTAGAACAAGAACAGACCAAGTTACAACAGACCTATCACACAGAAAAGTCAAAATTAGATACTCTTATCAATATGATAGAACGCTATGATGGCTATGGAAACAGTATCCGAAAAATTATGGAATTAAAAACAAAAAAAGAGGGAATTATTGGTGTAGTAGCAGATATCATAAAAGCAGAAAAGAAGTATGAAATAGCGATTGAAACAGCGTTGGGAGGAAATATCCAAAATATTGTAACAGATAATGAAACAACAGCAAAAGAATTGATAGAATATCTAAAAAAGAATAAATTTGGAAGAGCTACCTTTTTGCCATTAGATGGAATCGACAGCCGAAACTCCTTTGAGAAAAAAATGGTTTTAGAAGAAGAGGGAGTATTAGGAATCGCGAGTGATTTAGTACAAGTAGAAGAGAAATATCAAAAAATTGCTGCTTATCTGTTAGGAAGAATCATTGTAGTAGATCAGATTGACCACGCCCTTTGGATCGCCCGAAAATATCATCATACCCTTCGCATTGTGACATTAGAGGGTGAGCTGTTAAATGCAGGAGGGTCAATGACCGGTGGAGCATTTAAAAATGCAGGAAATCTGTTAGGAAGAAGACGAGAGATGGAAGAACTTAAGAAAAAGACAGATTCCATATCGAAAAAATGGGAAGAGGTAAAAAAACAGATAGAGCAAAATAAAACAGAAAATGCGGAAAATAGAAATCGTTTAGAAGAACAAAAAGCGAGTTTACAGGAAAAATATTTATTACAGAATACCACAAATTTAAGCCTTTCTCATGCAAAAGAAGAAAATGCACAGTTGATACAGCAATATCATAGCTATCTAGAAGAAAATAAAGAGTTAGAAGATCAGATTTTGGATATCAAGACAGGAATAGAAGAACACACAAAAAAAGCAAAAGAATTTGAAATAAAACAAAATGAGTTGGAAGAAGAAGTTGAGAAACTATTAAAACAGACAGAAGAAGATAAAAAAAGAGAGCAAAAACAAAAAGAAACCTTAGAAGAGAGCCGATTGACATATGCCAATATAAAGCAAAAGCTGGACTTTTTGACAGAAAATAAAGAACGTGTGCAAAAAGAGATAGAGAAATTTAAAAAAGAAGAAACAGAAATAGAAGAAGAAAGAGGAAAATTAGAACAAGAAAGAAAAGAAAAAGAACAGAAGATAGAGCAGATAAAAGAGGATATTTTAAAAGCGCAAAAAAAGAATGAAGAATTAGAAAAGGATTTGTCTTTATTTCAACAGGATAGAGAAAAATTAACACAATCACAGAAAAAAAGTTTTGTGAGAATGGAAGAACTGTCAGAACGCATAGCGGCTTTAGATAAAGATAGTTTTAGGCTAAATAGTCAAAAAGAGAATTATGAAGAGGCGTTAGATGCAAAGATTCATTATATGTGGGAAGAGTATGAACTCACTTATAGTGAAATAAAAGAGGCAAAACAGGCAGGAAAATATGTATTAGAAGAGAAGATAGACATCGCTTTGATGAAAAAACGAGTGAATCATCTGAAAAATAAAATTAAAAATTTAGGCACAGTAAATGTCAATGCGATAGAGGATTTTAAAGAAGTTTTTAAACGATATCAATTTTTGAAAACACAGCATGAGGATTTGATTACAGCAGAAAAAACATTATTGCAGATCATTGAAGAGTTAGATGCTGGAATGAGAAACCAATTTAAAGAAAAATTTAAAGAAATACAGAGGGAATTTGACAGAGTGTTTCAGGAATTATTTGGGGGAGGAAAAGGAACACTGGAATTAGTAGAGGAAGAGGATATTTTAGAGGCAGGAATCAGAATCATCTCTCAGCCACCGGGGAAGAAGTTACAAAATATGATGCAGCTTTCAGGAGGAGAAAAGGCTTTGACCGCGATAGCGTTGTTATTTGCGATTCAGAATTTGAAACCATCTCCATTTTGTCTATTAGATGAGATAGAGGCGGCATTAGATGATTCTAATGTGGGAAGATTTGCGCAGTATTTACATAAGCTCACAGAGCATACGCAATTTATTGTGATCACGCATAGAAGAGGGACTATGGAAGCGGCGGATAGACTGTATGGGATAACGATGCAGGAGAAAGGAGTGTCTACATTAGTTTCTGTGAATTTAACTTTATCAGAGGAGGCTGAGGCTGTTTCCTAGATAGAGAGAGGAGCAGATTTTAGGATTTGAGTGAGTTTCCGCGGAGGCAAGAAATTTTCCAACGAAGCCGCGCTCTCGCTCCGTTCCAGACGTAACGGACACTAAATTCGCAGCCCCGCTTCCTGCGGAACTGCTCATTAAGTGCCAACGTCTTCCAAGGGGCTTCTTTTGGAATAATTTCTTGCCTCCGCTGCTTTGTTGGCTTTTCTAGGAATAGTTTTATATTTGCTTGTTGATGAATTAATATAAATGTGTTTTTTTGCTTATATAGAATGATAAGTAAGGTTTATAATCTATGGGAAATGTTTTCTATCATAATATTTGGCAATTATGAAATTAAAATATAGTTAGAATGGCGATAAAGCAGCGCAGAGCAAAAACTATTCCAAAAGAAGCCCCTTGGAAGACGCTTGCCCGTTAATGAGCAAACCCGCAAGGGTTCGCGAATTTAGTGTCCGTTACGTCTGGAACGGAGCGGGAGCGCGGCTTCGTTGGAAAGTTTTTGCTCTGTGCGGAAACTCGGTGATATAGTATAATAAAGATTCTAAAAGTGGTTCATAGAATCTGAAGTTTTTGTTATAATGAAAGATGATATTTAGATTATTTTTTATACGAAGAAGAGAGAGGAAGTTGTGTATGGCGGAAGGAAAAAAAGGATTTTTTAGTAAATTGGTTGCAGGATTGACAAAAACCAGAGATAATATTGTGTCAGGAATTGATTCTATTTTTAATGGATTTTCCAGTATTGATGATGAGTTTTATGAAGAGTTAGAAGAAATATTGATCATGGGAGATATTGGGATTAATGCGACGACTTCTATTATGGATGATTTAAAGGAGAAGGTGAAGGAAAATAAGATTAAAAATCCGGTTGATTGTAAAGAGCTTTTGATCAATAGTATTAAGGAACAGATGGAGTTGGGAGATAATGCCTATGAGTTTGAAAATAAGATGTCTATTATTTTGGTAATAGGGGTGAATGGAGTGGGAAAGACTACTTCAGTGGGGAAATTGGCAGGACAGTTGAAAGAAAAAGGAAAAAAGGTGATTGTGGCGGCGGCGGATACGTTTCGTGCTGCAGCGATTGAACAGCTCACAGAATGGGCGCATCGTGCAGGGGTGGATATTATCGCACAGCAAGAGGGGTCTGATCCAGCAGCAGTTATTTATGATGCGATTGCGGCTGCGAAATCTAGAAAGGCAGATGTTTTGATCTGTGATACAGCAGGACGGTTGCATAATAAGAAAAATTTGATGGAAGAGTTAAAAAAGATCGACCGTGTGATTAATAGAGAATTTCCGGAGGCTTATCGGGAAAATTTGATTGTATTAGATGGAACAACAGGGCAGAATGCGCTTTCTCAATTAAAACAATTTAAAGAAGCTACTGATGTTTCTGGAATTATTCTCACAAAGTTAGATGGGACAGCAAAGGGAGTAATTGCGGTGGCCATCCAGGCGGAGCTTGGGATTCCGGTGAAATATATTGGGATAGGAGAGCAAATAGAAGATTTACAGAAGTTTCATGCAGAGGATTTTGTAAATGCACTTTTTAAGAGAGAAGAAAAAATGGAATAAGATAAAAACGATAATGAGAAAAGGATAGGGACTGACTAGGAGGAGAATAATATGATGACATTAGAAAAGTTTGAAGAAGCGAGCGATGTGGTAAAGAGAGTGACTTTAGAAACAAAGTTGGTTTATAGCGATTATTTTTCAGAAGTGACAGGGAATAAAGTCTTTTTTAAACCGGAAAATATGCAGTTGACAGGGGCATATAAGTTAAGAGGAGCTTATTATAAAATTAGTACTTTGACAGATGAAGAAAGACAAAAGGGATTAATTACAGCATCTGCAGGGAATCATGCACAGGGAGTTGCGTATGCGGCAAAACGCTATAGTTGTAAGGCGGTTATTGTTATGCCGACGACGACACCTTTAATTAAAGTGAATCGTACTAAGGGATATGGAGCAGAAGTGGTTTTATATGGGAATGTATATGATGAGGCGTGTGAATATGCGATAAAATTGGCAGAAGAGAAGGGATATACGTTTATTCACCCTTTTGATGATCTGGACGTGGCGACAGGACAGGGAACGATTGCGATGGAGATTTTTAAGGAATTGCCAACGGTGGATTACATATTAGTGCCTATCGGCGGCGGGGGATTGGCGACAGGAGTGTCCACATTGACAAAGCTTTTAAATCCCAAAATTAAAGTGATCGGAGTAGAGCCAGAGGGAGCTAGCTGTATGAAGACTTCTTTTGAAAAAGGAGAAGTAGTCACATTGCCTTCTGTGAATACGATTGCAGATGGTACAGCAGTGAAGACGCCGGGAAGTAAGATTTTTCCTTATATTCGAGAGAATTTAGATGGAATTTTGACTGTGCCAGATGAAGAATTGATTGTATGCTTTTTGGATATGGTGGAGAACCATAAGATGATTGTAGAAAATTCTGGACTTTTGACAGTTGCAGCGTTAAAGCAGTTAAAACCGGAAAATAAAAAGGTAGTTTCTATTTTGAGCGGTGGAAATATGGATGTGATCACTATGGCTTCTGTAGTGC
Organism: uncultured Eubacteriaceae bacterium; assembly: GCA_947643285.1. Taxonomy (GTDB): domain Bacteria; phylum Bacillota; class Clostridia; order Lachnospirales; family Lachnospiraceae; genus MGBC136627. Next base: position 794 of record CANRVK010000116.1, on the reverse strand, counting down.
AAAATGGATTGATTCAGAGAGAAAGAATTTTTACAGTATCTGTACTTCTTCCAGATAAGCCGGGTGAATTGGTGAAAGTTTCAAAAATTATCGCAGATTTGCAGGGAAATATTATAAAGTTGGATCACAATCAGTTTGTCAGCATCAATCGAAGTGTGACAGTAGAACTCAGAATTACATTAGAAGCTTATGGAAAAGAGCATAAAGAAGAAATTGTGACTGCATTACAGGAGAATGGATACCGTCCGAAATTAGTACAACTTAAAGGGACTTATATGTAGAAAGATGGAAAAGATAGTAGAACAGGCATTATTATTTGATTTTTATGGGGAACTTTTAACAAAACATCAAAAACAGATTTATGAAGATGTGGTATTAAACGATCTGTCTTTAAGCGAGGCAGCAGAAAATTATGGGATTACAAGACAGGGAGTTCATGATTTAATCAAAAGATGTAATAAAATATTAAAAGGATATGAAGAAAAATTACAGTTGGTAGAAAAATTTTTGACGACAAAAAAATTAGTACAAGAGATCTATGAGTTGGCACAAGAAATAGAAGAAAAACCAGAAAAACAAGAAATTTTAAAAATACAAAAACTGGCAAAAGAGATATTAGAAGAAATATAGTATATAGAAATTTCATTATTTTTGGTAAAATGTTTTCTATTTTAGATTATTGTAATATTATTATCGTGAGATTTTCTTTTCAGAAAGTAGAATAGCCACAACCTAGCGGAGGCAAGGAAGTATTCCAAAAGAAGCCCCTTGGAAGACGTTGGCACTTAATGAGC
>CANRVK010000115.1 GCA_947643285.1 uncultured Eubacteriaceae bacterium | reverse complement strand
CTATATGTTTTGGCAAAAATTATTTATTTTTATACCCTAAAGCCTGAATAGTAACGTAAATTTTACTACAAAAGTTTTAATATATATTTTCCAAATTATTCCATAAATATCAATATTTTTATAAACAGATAATATTCTTACCTATCTTCTTTTTCTTCTTTTTGATTTCTCCACTATTTTGTAAAAATTTAATCCTAAATAAAAGCAACTTATGTTATAATGGAAAATAAAAATTTCTTATTGAGAATGGAGGTTTTTTCATGACCGTTTATAATGGATTTGACTTAACGCAAAAAATACCGGCAAGTACTTTATTCTTTTTAGGTATTATTTGTATTATCGCAATCGCTCTGCCTGTTTTTTTGTTTCAATTTATTCGGAAAAAATTCTTAGGTAATTGGCAGCCTTTAATATTCGGAGCTATTAATTATATCCTTGTAGAAGTTATGGTATGTAATTTAATATTATTTGGCATAATCAATATTCCCGGTGTGGTCAGCTTTGTAGATAATCATAAGCTCTTTTATATCTTCTTTATCATATTAGTGGCAGCAGTTGTGAATGAAATAGGGCGATATCTCTTATTAAATATGGCTTTGAAAAGGAAGAATGGCTTTGGAAATGTCCTTGTTTTTGCAGTTGGTGTTGCAGGGGCTAGATCTATTTTAATCACTGCCTCCCAGTCTTTTCAAAGTGCTGTTTTGGGAATGAGCATCAATCATGCTGGTCTTCCTTCTTTGGTAGAAGAATTAGGAGAAAATGCAGACCAATTTTTAGAAAGTATTCAACCACTTTTAGAAAATTCCTTTTTCATTTATCTTTTGACCTCTTTTGATGTCATTATCAGCTTTTTCTTCCATATCGCTTTGAGTATTTTAATTTTTATCGCGATAAAAAGGACAGATAAGAAGTGGCTTATTGGTTTATCCATACTCATTCGCTTTTTATATGAACTGCCAATACAGCTTCATTCCTATGGACTTCTTATAAAAAACTTTTATCTGGCAGAAGGTATTGTTATTTTTATTACACTCATTGTATGTTATCTGGCGTGGAAATTGACACTACAATTTCTTTCAGAAGAATTGGAAGAAATACAAAGAAAAAAAGAAGATCCTTCGTTTCCTAAATATGGGGCTAGCCTAAAAAATCTTTCTAAAGAAAAGAAATCACCGATTGGATCTATCCGAAATAATGCAAATATTATGGCGGATAAAAAACATACAGAAAACTAAAAAATAGATATATTTTTTCTGTGGATAAACAAGCTTTTATAAACTACTTATTGTTTAAAGCAAAAAAGATTACGATTCTATTTTTTTAAGAATTAAAATGGACTATTATAAAATAGAAATCTTATACTATTTTGTTTATTTTTATTCAAAACTAGATTGACAAGCACTAGATATAAACTTGGTAAGATTTTATAATAAAATTATTTTACAATAGTCCAAAATTCATCAAAAGATGTTATCTATTCTTTTCTTCTTAATTTAATCCTTATTTTATTAATCCTATATAGAGATCTAATTGTTCTTCTTCTAACCTTGCAATCATGTCTATAAATAATTCAAGGTTTTTATTTACTGCATACTCTTCCAGAGCATTATAATATTCCAGTCTATCTTTTTTAGCGATAGAGATAGGTAAAAATCCGTGTAGCATTAATTGATAATTCATAATAAGGCGAGATGTTCTGCCATTTCCATCTGGTAATGATTATGTCGAATTCTATCGTAAATATTCAAAAAAATTTGTATAATAAAAATTATGACCATTCTTGTTGCTAACTGTTTCTTTCATGTTTACGTGATAATATAATTGGTGTATATTTTTCCATTAACCTTTGCGTTATTTCTTCACTTTTCTTAATCAATTCTGCCTGTTTAATCCCCCATTCAGCGGCAGCTTTGTTATCTTCTAATTTCTCGCTTAAAATAACCTTCTCAGTCATATCAAGCCCTCCCTCTAACGATCTTCATATACAATATTTGCCTCATGGCAAATAGAAAGAAAATGGGATACAGCTTTCTGGTAATCATGTATATTATTTCCCTTGTTATGCGTACTAACCGCATCATTAAATATTTCTATCGCTTTTTTTCGGTTATAATTTTCCTTTTTTACAAGATATGAAATATTCCCTAAATTTGTAATTACCACCATCATTTTAACTGTACCATTACTAAGAAAAAACTTTACATCTTCCAATGAAAATTTTGATAATGAGGGATGGTTATGGAGTACAATAACAACACATTGAATAGATGTAGTTATCAAATGGTATGCTACTTCAAATGGTATACTACTGTATTCATACATGGATCGACAGAATGTTCATCTCCCAAAGCAACTCCCATAAACTCCTTTCCTTCAGCGTTCAGAATTCGGAGTGTGTCCAAGCTGCTAATTCTATAGGATTTCGTTCCTTTTTATCTGACATATCAACAAAGAAATTTTTTATTTGTATATACATTTCATTTCCAGATGGTGGAATATGCCCAGCTCCACTGATTCTCACTTCTTGATTGCGATAAATGCCGCCTATCATTATATTTTCTGTTAAAATAGAATGAATATCTTTTACAATTCTTTCATTTAATTGTAATTCATCGTTGATACATCTTTTTACATATCTATATGCTTTCTGATGATTTACTACTTCATAAATTTCTCTTAAATTTTTTCCACCTACAGAAATACCATCTTCTAATATTACTTTCGTTTCTATTAATGTCAAAGTATTGCCTTCTATTGCTGTGGAATTATGCGTAAATGTCAATTCAAAATCTTTTTCATAAGAGGATAGGGTAATGGCATCTATTGTTGATTTTCCAGCATTATATATTTTTTTCTTTTCTAAAACCCTAGGATAATCCACCTCGTCACCTACTCGTCTTATTTTAAATATTTTGATATATCATCTATTTCACAACGGAATCTGCGGATTTGATTCTCTTTACAAATAACTGTCAATCACCTGTCCTTTTAGAAAACTTCCTTCTAACAGTTTTCTATTTTTTTCATATGGATTAGATTCTGAATATTTAATCGTTGTATTTGTTGTTCCTCCAGATACATAAGTCCTGCCACATTCTGGACATACAGAAGTTTTTAGGCTGACGGTAGCGGATACTAAATCAGCATTTTCTTTATTTCCTTCTTTTACTGCATTTGCTACATGCATTCCTTCATGAGCAGATACTACTGCTGCTGCATTATCTGGATCTATATGTCCCGGCGTCTTAAAAGAAACATTTTCTTCATCAGATCCATCTACATATTTTCTATTTTTGCAAGTCTGACATTCCTGTGATTTATCTACTTTTCCTGTCTTATCCCCTTTTTTATTTTCATCTTCTACTCCTGTTATACCAGAAACTCCCTGTACACCTGCTACTCCTTGTATTCCTGTTACTCGTTGCATTCCAGAATAATAAGGAGTATATCCTCCATATCCAATTCCACCTATTGTCATAAAAAACCCTTCTTTCTATCTTTATTTTTGGATTTTATTTCCTTTATTATAACGGAAATAAATTAGATATGCAATGTATTCCAGAAAAATATTCTTCTATAATTATTACTATTTTTTGTTATTCGCATCTAGGGCATGAAAGATTTTTAGTTGGTTTCCTATATAGGTTTAAATTTAAGAAAATGAGTTATTGTTGTGTAGAAGGTAATTTGACCAAATTGTTGACCAAAGGGTCGCGGAGGAATGTCTTCTATTCCAACGAAGCCGCGCTCTCGCTCCGTTCCAGACGTAGTGGTACTAAATTCGCAGCCCCGCTTCTTGCGAAACTGCTTATTAAGTACCAACGTCTTCCAAGGGGCTTCTTTTGGAATAGAAGACATTCCTCCGCTAGTTTATAGAATAGGCAAGTTTGTAAAGCAGGAAAGTAATTATTGTAATGAAATAATCATTATTTCTTTTTTTGTTTTTCTAAGATTTTCTTCTCACACCATTTTTCCAACGGACATATTTCACACTTTGCCTTTCGCGCTGTACAAATAGCTCTGCCATGATAGATGAGCTGAAAATTAATCCGATTCCAATGTTCTTTGGGAAGCACTTTTTGAAGTTCTAGTTCTACTTCTGTTGGATTTTTTCCTGTTGCCCAGCCAAGGCGTTTAGAAATCCGAAATACATGTGTATCTACGGTAACTCCATCGATTCCATATTCATCTGCTAAAAAAAGTGTAGCTGTCTTTCTTCCCACTCCAGCTAACTTTAAAAGCTCGTCTAGATTATCTGGAACTTGTCCTCCAAATTCTTCTACAATCTGCATACAACACTTTTTTATATTTTTTGCTTTATTTTTATATAGTCCTACTGAACGAATATAAAGCTCTATTTCCTCGGCAGAAGCTTGTGCTATTTTTTGTATGGTATTATATTTTTGGAATAATTTAGGAAGTACTTCTTCCACCTGTTTATCGGTACTCTGAGCGCTTAACATAATAGCTGTGAGAAGCTGCCAAGGTTCTTTATGATAAAAGCCTTCTTTTGTCGTTCCGTAGAGTTCATCTAATTTATTCAATATAATTTCTAATATTTCTTCTTTTTTTCTTTTTTCTTCCACTTTATCATCTCCTAGTATTATATTAGACACGAATCGCAAAATTTCATTTATGGAATTTTGGCACAAGAAAAGAAAGGCTGCTGTTTTTCTTTCCGATAAATAAAACTTTTCTCCCGTTTTCTGCCTAACTATTCTAAAAACTGATTATTTTTTCATTCTCCTTTATAGCAATCTCTGGTTGAATAAGTAAAGATTCCATGTTTATTCCTTTTATCATCTTTAAATTCCCCTTCATAGCGATCTCCATTTGGATAGATATAGACGCTATACCCATTTCTTTTTCCATTTTTAAATTCTCCTTCATAGTAAGCCCCATTTGGATAGATATAGACGCCATGCCCATTTCTTTTTCCATCTTTATATTCTCCTTCATAGCAAATCCTATTTGGACAGGTATAAGTCCCATGTCCATTTCTTTTACCATTCTTCCATTCTCCTTCATAGTAAGCTCCATTTGGATAAGTATAGACGCCATGCCCATTTCTTTTATCTTTTTTCCATTCTCCTTTATAATAAGCCCCAGTTGGATAAGTTAAGACGCCATATCCATTTCTTTTACCATTTTTCCATTCTCCTTTATAGCGCTTTCCTGTTGCATAGATATAAACTCCATATCCATTCATTTTGTCATCTTTCCATTCTCCTTCGTAGCAATCTCCATTTGAATAGATTAACACTCCATGTCCATTCCTTTTGTTATATTTCCATTCTCCTTCATAACGCTTTTCTGTTGTATAGATATAAACTCCATATCCATTCATTTTGTCATCTTTCCATTCTCCTTCATAGCAATCTCCATTTGAATAGATTAACACTCCATGTCCGTTCCTTTCGTCATCTTTCCATTCTCCTTCATAACGCTTTCCTGTTGCATAGATATAAACTCCATATCCATTTCTTTCGTTATTTTTCCATTCTCCTTTATAGCAATCTCCATCTGCATAAGTATAAACTCCTTGCCCATTTTTTTTATTATCTTTATATTCTCCTTTATAACAATCTCCATTTGCATAAGTATAGACCCCTTGCCCATTTCTTTTATTATCTTTATATTCTCCTTTATAACATTCTCCACCTACAAAAGTATAGACCCCTTGCCCATTTCTTTCATCATCTTTAAATTCTCCTTCATAGCGATCTCCATTTGCATAAATACAGACGCCATATCCATTCATTTTATCATCTTTCCATTCTCCTTCATAGCAAGTTCCATCTAAATAGGTTAAGACGCCATGTCCATTCCTTTCATTATCTTTCCATTCTCCTTCATACTGATCTCCATCTGCAAAGGTATAGACGCCATGCCCATTTCTTTTATCATCTTTATATTCTCCTTCATACTGATTCCCATTCTCGTAAATTTTTTTCATTTCGATTCCTCCAAACCTATTTTTATTAATTAGTATAAATCAATGAGAAAAAACTACAACTAAATTTTTATTTACAAATCAATATAATACTTGCTTCTGATATGCCAAAGAAAGATAGCAAACTTGAAAAATTATCAGAGAAAATTCACATTATAGTAGAAAAAATACAGAAAATATATCATTTACAAAATAAATAGATTTTGATATAATCGAAATCAAAAATCTGACCACAAATTCAAATAAAAAATAGGAAAATCCCTATAACACTATAGGTAATTGCGAAACTCTAAAAACTATATAAATACTGACCTTTTTGAGAATTATTTCTGCGTATCCTCTCTCTGAAATTTCGCAAGTTATCGTAACCTTCACTTTTCAAAAGTTTTTCAAAAAGTAAAATAGCCAACGAATCAGCGGAGGCAAGGAAGTATTCCATAAGAAGCCCCTTAGAAGACGTTGGTACTTAATAAGCAAACCCGCAAGAAGCGGAACAGCGAATTTAGTACCGCGTAGTCTTACACGGAGCGAAAGCGCGGCTTCGCCTAAATACTTCCTTGCTGTAGCGTCCCTTATTTTAAATTTTATAATAAATCGTTGAATCAATTTTGAAAATGGAGAATATATTATGATTAGAATATTACAAAAAGCAGATATAAATAGCGTTGCAGATATTTGGCTGGACACCAATATAAAAGCTCATAACTTTATTTCTTCCCAATACTGGAAAAATAATTTTGAACTTGTGAAAAAAATGCTTTCACAAGCAGAAGTATATGTCTATGAAGCTTCAAACAAAAATAAAATAGAAGGTTTTATCGGACTGCATGGGAACTATATAGAAGGAATTTTTGTCCGAAGTGAAGCACAATCCGCTGGTATAGGCAAACAGCTACTAAATTTCGCAAAAAGTATAAAACAACAATTATATTTGAGTGTATATCAAAAAAATACACGGGCAATAAAATTCTATCAAAGAGAAAATTTTCATATTCAATATGAAAACACAGACAAAAATACTAACGAAAAAGAATACATTATGACATGGAAACAATAATATATTTCTTACTTATCAGGCAGCCATTAACATGACTGCCTCAGACTTTAGACCAATCAGCTTTGAAATTTATATCCCAGAGCTATTCGTCTTTTATCCTGAGATTTAGATAGATATACCTACCAATAGAATAATTTCTTTCTCCTCTATCTATAACAAAACAAATACTCTCATTTCTTGCCAAAATAAAATCTTCCTCAAAATACCACTCATTTAATAAAATAACAACATCCTTCTTTTCCCAAATATTAAAGTAAAAAAGAAATTATTTCCATCATAAATTTCATAGATTTCTCATATAATTAAATTATGGTGTTAAAAATACCCTAAAAATTTAGAGAATTAGAAATGAGGAAAATATGGAAAATAAAAAGCAAGAAAATATATTATTAACAGAAATGACCAATAAAGAATTTCTAGTAAAAAATAGATGTGCTATTCATGCAGTAGAAGCCAAATTAGAAATGATTGATGCAGAACTCTCTATGAAAGAGGGACGCATGATAATTAACAGTGTAACCAGCCGAATCAAACAGCCTGAAAGCGCAAAAGCAAAGCTAATAAAAAAGGGATATCATGTCACCTTTCAAAATGCAGTAGAAAAATTAAACGATATCGCAGGTATCCGCGTTGTATGTACATACTTAGATGATATTTACGCTATTTCCTCTATGTTAAAAAAACATAAAGATATCATAGTCCTAAAAGAAAAAGACTATATTAAAAACACCAAAACGTCTGGCTATCGCAGCCTTCATTTAATTGTACAAGTCCCTATCTATTTTCATGATGCAATCCAAAATATCCGTGTAGAAGTGCAGCTTCGGACAGTAGCAATGGATTTTTGGGCGGGATTAGATCATCAATTACGCTATAAAAAATCCAAAAAAGAAACTGCCCTAATCGGTTCTGAATTAAAAAAATATGCAGAAGTCATAAAGGAAGTAGATGAAAAAATGCTCAAACTGCGCCATGAAATAGAAGCGATATAAAAGTATTATCTTTTATTCTATTACTATCATAAAACTCTCTTTTTAAAAAGTAGAACAGCCAACCAACTAGCGGCGGCAAGCCACTATTCCAACGAAGCCGCGCTTTCGCTCCGTTCCAGACGTAATGGTACTAAATTCGCAGCCCCGCTTCCCCGCGGAACTGCTTATTAAGTACCAACGTCTTCCAAGGGGCTTCTTTTGGAATAGTGGCTTGCCGCCGCGCCCCTCCGATACTAAAATCCCCTAACCTATACCCACCTTTTCTCCCCACTCAATACCCATAAAAATACTCTCTTATATCCTAGAATTCCTCACATGTATTTCCACTAAATTCTTTATTTTCTGCATCATCTGAGGAATTTTAATATTCTTCGGACACTGTTTTAAACAAGGCATTTCTATACATTTCTCACATTTTTTTGCACTCTCTCTTATTCCTAAATTCAACTTTCTGAGCGCCCAATAATCTTTTCCTAAAAAATAATAATTATACTGTCGAAACAGAATATGAATTTCTGTCCCGAACATACATCTGCACTTTTGACACCTATCACATGGAATCGGTTCAAAATACTTCTCTAATCTCGCCATCACTTCCCAAAAAGAAGGTCTTTCATACTTCCCTATTTCTTCTTTCATTGCCTTTTCAGCCTGTTCCCTTGTCCCGATTCCAATCAGCGCACTTGAGATCGGATAAGAAAGTACACCAGATAATAAAACAGAAATCTCAAAAAAGGAAGGCAAGATTCCAGCCGCATATACTTTATTTAAAAGTAATCCCTTTTGTAAAAAGCAATCTTCTTTTTCTATTCTGTCTAACATTCCTCTCTCTAAAATATTTCCACTCCCTTGTAATACATCTACCCTTTTATCCCTAGCCCCTCTCCATAAAATACTATAATAATGCGAAGCCACCCCCACAAATCTTATTTTCCCCTGCGCCTTTAATTCCGTCAGCGCATCTATCGCGCCTCCTTTCTGAAATGTAGCTTCTTCTTTTTCTTCATCTACCTGATGCACAAAATAAATATCTGCATATGTCCCTAAATTTTCACAGGATTCCAAAACCGCCCGATACATCTCATTCCCTTCAAAAAATCTGGATTTATCTGAAATAATAATATTTCCCCTCCCTATCTTTTTCGCAAATTTCCCTAACTTTATTTCCGCGTCACCATATTCTGGAACAATCGCTGTATCATAGAGATTACAGCCAAGCCGATACGCATATTCCATAATCTCCACTGCTGTTTCTTCATCTGGACTATAATAATAAGGGAGCACTGGCACATTCCCACTCAATATCGGAATTGTTCCAAATGAAATTTCCGATACGATTAATCCTGTATTCCCAAGTTTTCTATATTTCATGAAATCCTTTCCCTCTCCTTGTTTCCTAGATAATTACGAACCCCTAAATCCCATAGAACTACTGACCTTTCCGAATATTTCTTTCCTGTATCTTCTCACAGAAACCTCATAAATTATCGCAAGTTTCACTTCTCAAAAACTAGAACAGCCAACTACCAGCTCCGGCAAGGAAGTATTCCATAAGAAGCCCCTTGGAAGACGTTGGTACTTAATGAGCA
>CANRVK010000114.1 GCA_947643285.1 uncultured Eubacteriaceae bacterium | reverse complement strand
GCTCATTAAGTGCCGACGTCTTCCAAGGGGCTTCTTTTGGAATAGGTGCTTGCCTCCGCTAGATTGTTGACTGTTCTACTTTTTGAAAAGAGAGTTAGTTTTGTGATAACGTTAGTTTTGATATTGTCAATATCCCTTTACACTTTTTCTTCACGAAATCTTTAAGCTGCTTGCTCTAGTGATTCATAATGCTGTTTCCTTTTAAGCATTGGAGGAAGACCACCATTGGCTGAGCATATCCTCCGATTGTTCCAATAGATAATAAAGTATCTCCATATCCGGGTTTTCCGTTCCTCGATTGTCATTTTCTTTGTATCATATCTGCCATATAGCAGTTCCTCTTTCATCCTCGCCCACATCGCTTCACAGCGTGCATTGTCATAGAATCTGCCCCATCACGGTATACTCTGCAAGATCCCACAACGGTTTCGCTCCGCCCTGTAGGATGTGCTTGTGTATTGATTTTTGTGGTCGCTGTGGAGGATTGCGCCACGGATACACGGAAATGCTTTCGATGCATTCTTTATTGTGGATATGCAAAGTTCCGCTCTCATATTGTTTGACATTACAAGCCTGAGAAACCCCAAGTCATAACCGTCTCCTTTGCTGCTTTGCTAAATCCAATCTCTGTGCCGAGCTTTACTGCCTGAATTTTGAACTCCTTGTCATAAACTTTCTTCTTTGTCATTTTCTATCCTCCATTTTCACTTCTTTCTTTATAAATCCGTGAAGTGGAAGTGTCAAGTATTATGATATAACATCATCAGATTCAACAGGAATTCATTTGTCACCCCACCCGATGTCATCACAAGCGCCGCCGCGATCAGGATAGCAAAAATCCCGTTTACCAGCGTGGTATAGCTCATCATGGGGAAATGCAGGTCTTTCGTATAAGCGATCACCCACTTCTCATAATTGTCGATGGATTCTTTGAACCGTTTGAACGAGAACACCGACTGACCGAAGGTTTTGACCACTGATATTCCTCTTACATATTCCATCGCTTCGTTAGACTATGATAAATAAAGTAGTAATAGAATCTTTCAACCAACGTAAATTTAGGGCTGACCTGAATATTAATTTCCAGTCAGCCCTTACTTTTTTCTCCATTCCATAATGCGTTATTGCTATATAATATTTCTTATGCCCTCGCATATCCGCCTTGCGACAAGTGGGTTGTTCATGGTGTATAAATGAATCCCGTCGATGTCGTTTACAAGCAAATCAATAATCTGGCTTAACGCATAGGACATGCCTGCATCAAAAAGCGCCTCCCTGTTATTTTCATATTTATGTATGATTTTCTGAAAACGCACCGGAAAAGTTGCCCCGCACATGGTTATCATTCTCCTGATCTGAGTAGCATTGATGACAGGCATAATACCCGGAATAATCGGAGTATTGATGTCTGCGATTCTGCAATCCTCCTGAAAGCGGAAGAATAATTTGTTGTCAAAAAATAATTGTGACAGCAGTACCTCAGCTCCTGCGTTTACCTTTGCTTTTAAGTGCTTTATTTCACTGATCCAACCGTCAGATTCAGGATGGCATTCCGGATAACAAGCCCCTAAAAAACAGAAATCCCACTTTGCTTTCATGTAAGCAATTAAGTCGGAGGCGTGCCTGAAATCTTCCTTTTCCGCAATATTCGGATTTTTATCTCCCCGGAGTGCAAGCACATTCTGCAGTCCGGCATCCATCAAAATTTCTGCAAATTCGTCTATTTCCTCCTTATTATAGTGCAGACAGGTTAAGTGAACCACAGGCTCTACATGGTATTCCTGCTTAATTTTTTTGGCAAGCTCTATGGTACGGTTACAGTTCGCACTGCCTCCTGCACCAAAAGTCACGCTGATATAATCAGGCTCAAGTTCACACAAAACAGCCAGTGTTTCATCAATATTCTTTAGCTCGCTGTCCTTTTTGGGTGGAAATATCTCAAAGGACAAACTTTTTTTAGGTAAACAATTCTTATTTTGTTTTTCTTTGTATACTTCTGAAACTTTCATTTCTTCATACCCCCATTCCTAATCAGCTTTGCCGCCTCTACCAGATTTTTAAGGCTTTCCTCTATTTCAGGACTAGCCATTATCAGATTAGAAACCAACTCATGCATCATTATATCAGTTAGTTCCATATCAGTATAATAGCTACCTGTCCTTTTTCTCGCCAAAGAATCCATATTAATTTCTATATCATGACTTTTTTTGTAAAGAATTTCATAGAGTATTACTATTTGTGTTCTTCATATCTCTCCTTGAACAGCTATTTTTCTAATTTATGGTACTTTATTCTTAATTCCAAAACTGCATCCTAAAAGATATAAAATATGCTTCCCTTTGAAATAAACATTTTACTAATGTCTGCTCCAAAGGAAAGCATATTCAGTTACAACGCCCTTTTTTAACTTTCATGGATTCTATGCTAAAAATTTTTTAAAATTACTAGCACTTATTTGGTTATGACACTTCAGCGAACCAGGCGACTACTGTGCTATTACCGCAGGATCCTTTTAATAGCACAGTAGTCGCTTGCGTCGCGAATTGCGCATATCCGAATGTTGTATCTGTAAAAAAACTCCACCATGGCGAAACACCATAGCATAACGTCCATAAAATCCATTTCATATTATTTATATTACCACAAATACTTTCATTTTGCAAATACTTTTTTCCTAAATTTAGAATAAAAATGTTATTGTTTCATCGACTTTAAAGTTAGAGGGGGACGCTACGGCAAGGAAGTATTCCAACGAAGCCGCGCTTTCGCTCCGTTCCAGACGTAACGGACACTAAATTCTCGGCGCGTCACCGCACCGCTCATTAAGTGCCGACGTCTTCCAAGGGGCTTCTTTTGGAATACTTCCTTGCCTTCGCTAGTTTATTGGCTTTTCTACTTTTTGAAATATTATGTTTATAATACTATTTATTATTTTTATTTTTTTCAACATAATCAATTACCTCCAACAATTCCGATTTGTTGAACTGATTATATCACAGCCGATCTTTGGTTACAAGCCGCTATTGGCGAAATCTCCAGCGCCTAGCTCCATCAACACAAAAGGTAAACTATTCACCATCTGTCAAACTATTAAACTTACAACAACCTTATTTCAAAAACAAATAGATAAAATAAACAAAATTTTAAGTCCACAAAATTACAGTCGCCCTATCTCAATTTCAACCTACACCATCGCCATAAAGTAACGCAGCCGCGCTAAGATACCCTAAGACAGACCCTTGGAAGACGTTGGTACTTAATGAGCAGTTCCGCGGGGAAGCGGGGCTGCAAATTTAGTACCGCTACGTCTGGAACGGAGCGAGAGCGCGTCTGACGTGGGTATCTTAGCGCGGCTGCGTGACCCTTTCGCCAAAACCCCCAAACAGCCACTCCCCTATCCCAAACCTTTCACTATTTTTCTCTCCAAAAAAACAGCAACTTTCTCTATACCCCTTTCAAAATCTCTTGTGCTTCCTCTATCATCTTTTGGTATCTCTCCGAATTAACACTTTTCAGCCATGCGATACCTCCTGTTATCTGATTCCTCTTCTCTTTAGAAATCTTTCCTTCCTTCGCCTCTATTTTAGCATGATGTAAAAGAGATCGGAAATTCTTCACCCATTTTTTATTCACGCCGAGTTCTTCCCCATTCATGACAACCCCTGTAATGCTCTGACATGTATTCGGGCGCAAAACTCGTGTTTTCTTTGGATTGATATGAAATCCTTCTTCCTCCACAATCTTCTCTATATATCCAAAAAATGCCCCCAGATATGGTTCTTTTCCCTTTTCCAGACTAAAACTCATATCATCTGCGTATCGGCTGTACTGATATCCAAACTTCTTAGCCAGACCGCCTATTCTCAAATCCATCTTAGAACATATAATATTAGTAATCATCGGACTAGCCGGTGAACCTTGCGGAAGGATTCTCTCAGAAGTTTTTACATAACAAGTTTCCCCCTTTACCTCTATCGGAATTCTCTCACAATAAGTACATAACATCGCAAATAAAGAAGCGATATATCCAGAATATCCGAACATCTGAAAGACTCCTCTCACTCTCTCAAAAGTTATCGTCGGGAAGAAATTCTCTAAATCCATATTGATCAGATACCCCGGCGAGAGCGAATGATTTTTTGCATTTGTCACCACAGAATGTTCTTTTAAAAATCCATGTGCATAATCAGAAGAAGGAACTTTTTCTAAAATCTCTGTTAAAATTTTTCTCTGTATCTCCTTTAATCCCGGCTTAGGTGCAGCAATTTTACGCATTCCTCCGCTCTTTTTCGGAATTTCATAGCGATAATATTGATCTTTTTTTACTACATCTCTATGATAAGTGAGAAACCGTAATTCTGAATAAGAGATCCCTAAAAACTCCGCTAATTGCTTATCATCTTCTAAAATAGGCAGATGGAATTTCTCAAGCTGTTCCTTTTTTGTTTCTTTTTGAGCGAGAAGAGAAGAATATCCTCTTCCGATAAATACAATATTTTCCGCCTTCTTTTTCTGCCATTCCTGCCTTCTTTTCTCCTGCTGTGCTTCTCTCTGTGCCTTCCGCGCTGCTCTTCTTTCCAACGATTCTTTCATAATCGCCCGCGAAACTTCCTGACGGATTTTCTCATAATCCCATGTATCTTTATACTCTTTTTGAAGCTCTAATAATTTTTTATCAATTTCTCCGATCTCTTCATAGACTTTCGCGATCTGCTCACTTAATTTCTGGTATTCCTTTAATAATTGTTTTCTATATTTATAATCTTCTTCCGTTTCATTTTGCTGGCGTTCATAAGGAGTTGGCAAATCTTTTGGCCAGAAGCCATACTCTTGCATTTTCAGAAAAGTGAACTCCTTTTTCCCCATTTCATTCACGGCTTTTCGATATTCAGTTCTATTATCATTTGGCGTAACTATCATAGCAACATCTCCATAATATCATTTATTTTATAATTTTTTCCCGTTTCAAAAGGAAGACCGAAAAATTTAAAAGACATCAAATATAACGCGAGAATATGCGCACAAGGATCTGAAATATTTCTATCTCCTTTCTGAAATTCTGCACAGGTACAAGATACTGTCTTAATTTGTCCATCTTCATCTATCACAAGCTCTGCATTTCTAGTCTTATCTCTCCCATAATTATCTTTTTCCATATATTCCTGTGAAAAACAATAATCCCCATTTTCCATTCTCACTGCACGGAAAGAATCCAGACTAGCATTTTGAAGTTTGCTCACTTTTCTTTCCATTCCTGTCACTTTATAAAGTTCTTCTGGAATCGGCTCACTGCAGAGCTGTCTAAACCGTACCTTGTCCGTTGTCACATCATAATACGCCTCTCCTTTTTTCAACATCATTCCTATTCCAGATTTTGTTGTACCTTCTTGGGCGCTAAGGCGCAGTTGTTCTTGTATTTCTTTTATAGAAAGACCTCTCTCTTTCTGTAAGAGCTTATAGACATCACGATAATTTCCTTCTGAAACAAATCCTGCCATGATATTGAAGGCTGTCCCTTTCACCCAGTCATTAGAAGACCAAGAAGAAAAACCGATTGTCATTTTCATAACTCCTAAATCTGCTATGATAAATTGTGGCATTCCAAATCCTAATAAACGCACATGAAAACTTTTTGCTAATGGAATCAAGCGTTCTGCGACTAACCAACGCCTTCTCCCCCATATTTTCTCTTCTCTTTTTCTCTCTCCCTGATATACAGCATGTAAAATAAGTTCTGTATGATAAGGTTCAAATATGATTTTCACACGCTTTTTTGGTTCTAAAATCCATTTCATATATCGAGGGCTTTTTTTCGCTTTATGCCTTCTTAAAAAAGAACAGATATCATAGAAATCCGCTGGGGTCAATTCAACATCTACTCCATTTAGGCAGGCAGCAGAAGAAACTTGGCAGAACCCCTTTATCCATGTTTCTGGCAAATCAATTTTCTTTTCGATATGTTCTGGCATCACGCCCATATCTACAGTAAAACCATCTGGATTGACTGATAAAGTGACATCTGTATCCGTTCGGAAACGCTCGATTTCCTTTGCCAATTTTGCGGAAAAGTCAATATTAGTAGTCCCTAAAGAAGGAGTTTTTAATAACTCGAATTCTTCTATCGGAATAGACAAACAGCCATATGTCGATTCATCAATAGAAAACGCCTCAAAAGACACTTCATCTGGATGTACTGTGATGACAGGATCTAGCACAAACCATAAATCATAATCCTTTTCTCTGATAAATTTCCAAAATTCTCTTTCTAATTTATTATAATCCTTCCAGACGCTGAGTTCATCGATCTCTTTTTGCATTTTATTTAAAACTTTTCTTAACTGTTTCAATTCTTCTTCTTTTTCTCTTCGTCTGCCCTCTTCTTCTTTCATTTTTGTGGTCAATTCTTCTCTGACTTTGGGCGCATATTTCTCATGTAATTGTATTCTTCGCTCGATTTCCTGATTGAGCCATGCAAAAAATTCTTTTCTCTCTTTTTTCTCAATTTCTTTCCCAGATATCACAATTTCTCTCAACATCAACATGGCATCTCGAAAGATCAAAGGGTCTTTTAATTTTCCCTGAAAGGATACTCGTTCCTTTCTAGAATTATCCGCTGCCAATCCAAGTGTGGTATGATTTTCTTTTTGTATGCACATAGATGGGCTCATATATTGATAATTAACCTTCAACAGTTTCCACCTCATTTCTTATTTTAGCAAAAGCCACCAAAGCCTGTTCTGCGTCCTTTTTACAGTTCGATCCTCCGATATCTAACAGAATCTTTTCTAATTCCGTATTTTTTTCTGGATATTTTTTCGCAAAAATCGGGAGTTTTTGATAAATAAACTGTTTGGACTTCACTGTTTTATTTGGAAGATATAATAATGTTCTTACATAATATAAAAATAACTCTGTATTTCCATTTCCCAACTCTTGAATGATATATTCTGATTTTTGTGCGATATATGCCTTCACCTTTTGGTCTGGATGCTCCATCAGTTTCAGCATAAATTCTTTTGGAATATTGCAGGAATATTCTTTTTCTATCTCTGATATCCCCAGTAAATATGCCCTTTCTATCGGAGAACCTATCAATACACTGATTTGCTCTTTTCTCTTTTCTGACGATGCCTCATGCAATACATTTTTTACCATTTCGTTTAAGATCGGAATCGGCGATTCGGCGAACATCAAGAATAATTCCATCTTCTCTTTCAACGCCTCTGGATGCTCCTGCAAAAGTTCTAACAATACCTGTAACATCTGGCTGCTTCCTTTTTCTATCAAATCAGCTATCTGAGAAGAATCTGAAATGTCACCACTCTTTATCATAGAAAGAAGATTTATGATTCTCACCTTTTCCTGCCATAATTCCGTTTCTCTCTTTTCCAAAGAACATGTATCAAGCAGCTTTCTCAATTCTTCTTTTTCCAATGAGAATAAAATATCTTCTATCAAATCAATGAACATTTTGGGCATCTGTTCTGCAGTCCATAACATAGGATAGAAAAAAGAAAATAGTCTTTCCTTCGCTTCCCAACTATATCCCTTGACCTCTAATGCCTTCTTATGCAGAACATCTTTCGCTTCTTCTGCTTCCCATTCCTTAAATTCCTCTCTTTTCTCAAAAAATAACAGAATAAAGGAAACCATTTCTTCTTCGGAAAGCCCTAATACTTTTTCCTTCCAACTAGGATACCACGCCATATGCTCAGAAATCTGTGCGATAGAAATCAATAATTCTACAGAAACGGTATGAGTTTCTATATAGGAAATGGCGATATCTTGCAGCTCTTTTCTCAAGCTTTTTAATAACACAAATAAAAGCCCTTCTTCGATATTGTTCACATTTTTTAAATACTTTTCTAATAATTTCTCTCCTAATCTTTTTAGAGGTTCATAAAAAGAATCTGAAAGAGCGACAATGACATCTTCTCCTAATTCCGATTCTAAACGTCCATGTTTCATGTTCTCTTTTAAAATATAATAACAAGCTCTTACGATACTTCCCACTTTTGAAACACTCGCAATTTCTGCTGTTTCTTTTAAATGTTGATCCCAAATCTCTGGATAAGCCTCAAACCGCCCTTCTAGCCCTAGAAATTGATCATTTCTTACATATTCCCTCATCTTTGTATAATATTCTACATAAGAATACAATTCATAATCTGGAGGGCTTATTTCAGCCCTTTTATATAGAAAATTGGCAATAAAATAATTCGATTGAAAATTCCCCTGAAACTTTGATAAATAATCTCCTTCTTGATAACTGGTAAATAACACCTTCATAATATTCATATAAGCTTCGGCATCTCGTTTACCATAATCTTCTATCGCCCTTCTCAAATATCTTCTAAAATAACTTCTGCTCTTACCTCCGTCATTAGCCCCAAAATAATAATACATTCTAGGAGCATCCATATAATATGCTATCTTCCCTAAAACATCAAAAAGACCATAAATTTCCGCTTCCTGAATCGTGTTCTTAACTGCTATGATATTTAACTTTCTTCCATCACAATAAATACTCTCTTTATAAAAAACAGGTTTTAAGATTTCTTTTCGATACCATCTATTATTTTCTCTCACATATTCATAACGATATGCACAAAGGCTTCCATCATTCGCATACTTTCTATACAGAGTGCCATCTAATTCTTTCTCATCTTCATTCTCTGATCTGAGAAAATGTAAGTCCATATCAGAAAGGTGCTCTCTGATATCCTTTCCTCTCTCTTCTCTTTTTTTCTCATTCATCACATTGCAATAGATAGCCGCGCAGCGTTCTACTCCGTCCATATAATTTTTTTCTGCAAATGCTTTTACTTTTTTCCAGCCTTCTGCTTCTTCTAAAAGCATAGCATCTCTTCTTTTCGCCATCTCTAAGAATATTCCTGCTATCACTTCTGTGCTTCCTATTTTTAAAATATGTTGATAAAAATCTTTTGGAAGTTTTTGATCTAAAAGCTGATTCAGATATTTCTTACGCATATAGAGGCTCGGATCGCAAAATAGCTGACATACTGTCTGAAATTGGTCTTCATATGATTCTTCTAATAGAAGAATCTGATTCGGATTCTCAGCAAAACGAAAACCTTCTAATTTTTTATATTTCTCTTTTATTTCCTCAATAATAGAAGAATAAGGGAGTTTTTCATAATAAGGCAATAGAAGCTTTTCTTTTAAATTTTTCCTTTCTTTCAGCTTGCCATTCGTATCATAAAGCTCTAAACTATGGTATGTTCCATTTGCTTTGACCTCTGGAAAAGACGGAAGATGCCCATTTTTTCCTTTTGCTATGAGATATAATTCATATTCTACTACATCTTTTAAAAGATCTCTTTCTGTCTGCTGCTTTCCATATAAAATACAAAAAGCCGGATTTTCATCTTTATCCCATCCCCATAACACTAATTGTCGTATAGGATCATCATATCTTTCCCATACTCTATTTGTCGTTTCATTTCTCATGTTTTTCTATCACCTCTGTTTATTCAAATCCTATAAAATATTACTATGTTTCTTTGTTATTTCGCTTCTTATAGTTTAGCATAAATCCCCATAATTTTCCACTTAATTTAAGCATTTTATTCTAATTTTTTATCGTTTTATCTACATTGAAATCAAAGGGGTCGCTACGGCGAGGAAGTATTCCAACGAAGCCGCGCTCTCGCTCCGTTCCAGACGTAGCGG
>CANRVK010000113.1 GCA_947643285.1 uncultured Eubacteriaceae bacterium | reverse complement strand
GTATTCCGGCGTACCGGTTTCATAAGTACGGGAGGCTTCCTAAACCCTGTACACGATATTTCCTTGTATCAACTATACCATATCATTCCAGTTTTCTCAATCTGTTTTTTCTTTTACTTCTGGCAACCCTGCAATAGAAGTTAGAACAGATAATACTCCTGCTAAAGCAGAAGCACTCATTACCAGTTTCCAGTCTACATTTCCAAATGCTGCTGCTGTTCCAATCGTGGCAACTGCTGTTTGTGCCACCGTCTTTAACGCTCTCACTCCTGCTGCTTCCCACCAGTTTCTTGATATTAAGTTATTCATCTTTCTTTTCCTCCCTTACATTCCGATTTGTTTAAAAATAAACCCTATCATAATCCCAATGACGGCGGTAATTAGGTATCCCGTTACTTTTCTCCACATCTCCCCATCCCTATTCTCTAACTCTTCTAATCGTTTCCCTTGATTTGCCTGCTCTTTTACCATATTCTCCATACTAAGTGCTAACTTTTCAATTGAAGTCGTAAGTTCTCCTATCTGTTTGACTTCTTTTTCTACGATTTCTATTCTCTTACTTTGCCTGTGGTTTGCCTCATCCATTCGTCTGACAAACTCTTCATGTTCTGCTCTTGTGATTGGTGTATCCATTTCTTTTCCTCCTTAATGAAACTACTTATTGTGATGTTCTCTTTTTTATTAATTATGAAACCAAATATCATGAATTCTATTATCATATCCACCTGATGGGCTTGATCCACTTAAACTAAAAATAGGTTGTACCATATTGTCATTAGTATGAATATATTTTAAAGATACTGTCATGATTACTTCTGAATTACTAACTTTTCTATTGTCTTCCGTTTTAAAATATAAAATTGTTGCTGCATCCTCTCCTGACTTCTGTATACCAAAATATAGGAGACTATCTAATGAACGATTTGATATGTAAAATCTTGTTGACATGTATTTATATTTATCATATGTCATACTTGTTACTCTATTTACATAAAAAGATTTACATTTTACAATCATAGCTTTCTGAGAATCGTCATAATAAATATCACCACTCTCTACGTTACTAGGAACTTTAAATTCTGCTCCTGCATAAAGTGGTGATACAAAAACTCCATCTTTTAAAATATATAAATTTGATTCACTTTCTGCTGTACCTGCTACTCCAAGTATAGTTTCTCCTTTTTTAATCTTGTTTGCGGTTAATCCAATCGCCGTTCTTACATTTGCGGCTGGCAAAACAATTTCAGGTGCATCCGAAGCCGCTATTTTTGTCAAATACGCTCCCGTTGGTATGCGTGCATGAAGATTATTAGTATCTCCATTTTTTACTACTGATAAGGCATTTGTATAAGCGGCTCGATTTGTCATCGTTCCTGTAATCTTTTCTCCATCTATCCATGCCGTTTTTCCACTTAATATATGCGACGCAATCGCGGTCGCCATAGTTTGATCTAACAATGACGGAATTTTCAACGATCCGCCACCTTGGTAATACGCATCTTTTATGGTAAAATAATAATCATTTTTAGCATCGGCAGATAGAACAATTACCCCTTCTATTTTCTCAATAGAAATTGTTCCAGTAATTTTTACTCCGTTAGATTAACAGCTTCATTCTCCGTTTCACAAAGGTACAGGCTTTGCCTGTACGGTGTTTGGCTGGTTTCGTTCACAAACCTATTCCTGCCTTAAAAGTGATATTCTCATAAATACCTTTGTTTTAGAACTTCTGCTGAAATCAGCAGAAGTTGTAGAAACCCCTCAATTTCTTTGACTTCTATATAAAAAAGCCTTATAATTTATATAAAACTACACGAAGGAACACAGGAGGAAGAGATGGATAATTTTTTAATGAAACCTAAGATCGATTTTGCCTTTAAGGAAATCATGGCAAACGAAAAGGCACGGATTGGCTTCTTATCCGCTGTATTAAAGATAAAACCAGAGGAAATTAAAGAAACACGGATTTTAAATACCTATCTTCAAAAAGTACATGAAGATGATAAACAGGGTATCCTAGATGTACGAATTTTAATGAATAACGATACCGAAATTGACACGGAAATACAGCTTTCCGAGTTAAAGGTATGGGCAGACCGTGCTCTTTTCTATCTTTCTAAAATGTATACAGAGCAAATTAAGCAAGGTCAAAGCTATGATGTATTCAAGAAATGCGTCAATATTAGTATCTTGAATTTTACTCTCTTCCCAAAAGAAACAGAATTTTATTCCCGTTTCCATATTAGGGAAGATACTAGAAATTTTCTTTATACCGACAAAATGGAATTTCATGTGATAGAATTGCCAAAACTACCAGAAGAAATCAAAGAAAATAGTAGCGATATTGAGTTGTGGGCAAAGTTCATCAATGCAGAGAGAAAGGAGGAACTGGAGATGATAGCAACGAAAAATTCTTATATAGCGAGTGCCTATGAGCAATTACAGGTAATTAGTCAGGATAAAGAGAAGAGGCTGGAATATGAGGCAAGAGAAAAGGCAATTCGGGACTATAATCAGTCTATGAAAGAAGCACAGGAAACAGGTTGGGAAAAGGGAAGAGAAGTAGGAAGAGAAGAGGGAGAAAAAATAGGCGAAAATCGAATAAATAAATTACACTCTTTATTATTGCAAAATAAGAGATATGAGGATTTAGAACGCTCTACGAAAGACTATGAGTTCCAGAAACAATTAATGAGGGAGTATGGGATAATAAATGATTAGTTAGGATAAAGAGAAAAAGGTGCTTGAAAAAAATCAAACACCTTTTTATTTTTTCTGTCTTATAGTTATAAAATTCACAATATGCTTAAATAAATATTCAAAATTAAAAAGATGATTTTTAAATACATAGAAAAATATAAAAGTTTTAATAAACTGCGTATAAGCCTTTTTAAGACGGTTTTATGTCTTAACCTTAAAATTATACGAGAAGAGGATTAAAATGGAAAATAGGGGCAAATGGAGAAGTTTTAGAGGGGAATGAGGAGATAAGGGGAACTTGTCCAGAAACAAGAGGGTACTCTTTGAATGAGTATCCTTTTTTTGTTGCAAAAAGACAATAGTCCATAGAACGCCGTATAAGGCTTTTTAAGACATGTTTATGATTAACTTGATAAAATATTCAAGAAGAGGATTAAAATAGCAAATAGGGGCAAATAAATGGATTTGAGAGGGGGATAAAAATAGATGAGGGAACTTGTTTGAAAAAAAGACGGAGAGGGGGAGCAGGAATGAGGGATTTTACTGCTGAAATTATGGATAGTGCTAGAACGCAATATAAGGCGATTTAAGGCGGTTTTATTTCGCGGTGGTATATTTTGCCACTTGAGGATTAAAAATCGAAATATGAACAAGATAGAGGGGTTAGAAGAGGGATTAAAAAGATTGGAAGAGTTAAACAGGGATAAAAGATAAAAAAGAATACTAAATTAAAAGCCACTTAATCTGAATGAATGTATTTGAAAAATAAGATAAGTATAACTTATTTGGGAAGAAAGGTTGTATTTATGCCATTTTTAAATTTAAAATCATTTTTAAAATGCCACTCAACAACAACAAAAGTGTTTTTTTCTCTTGTTGTTGTTTTATATATATTTTAAATGTTTTATATATTTTAAATATTTTAGACCCCTCGCAAGCCCAGTAAAATAGAGTGTTTGCAAATTTTAATATGAGAAAGGCATAGTGAAATATGAGAAAGGCATAGTGAAATATGAGAAAGGCATAGTGAAATATGAGAAAAGCATAGTGGAAATATGAGAAAAGCATAGTGAAATATGAGAAAAGCATAGTGGAAATATGAGATTAAATTGACAATATCATAATATTATGATATAAAAATATTTAAGTACAGAAAGGAGGAAATTATAGTGGATAAAGACTTTTTAGTAAAAAAATCAAATTATTTTGTGATGAATAGTAGTTATGACTTAAGTATGGAGGAACAGAAGATAATTTTGACACTTGCAAGTATGGTGAAACCAGAAGATGAAGAGTTTAAAAGGTATAAATTTAATATTTCTGAATTTATTGCTTTAATTGGAATAAAAAATCAAAGTCAATATACCGAAATCCCAACTATTACAAAAGGATTAATGAAAAAGGTTTTTGAAATTCAAGAGGAGGATATGCTTATTCAAGTTGCATGGCTAAGTAGTGTTGTTTATAAAAAGGGTAGTGGCTATGTAGAATTAGAATTTTCTCCTCGTTTAAAGCCATATATGTTAAAGTTAAATTCTATGTTTACACAATATAAATTAGGCAATATTTTAATGATGAAAAGTAAATATTCTCCTCGTATTTACGAGTTTTTAAAGTGTAATGAATTCAAAAAACAGAAAATGATAGAATTTTCGCTGAATCAGCTTAGGAAACTCTTAAAGGTAGAAAATGTATATCTTTTATATGCAGACTTTAAGCGTTTTGTATTATTTCCAGCACAAAAGGAAATTAATACTCTTACAGATATATCATTTACATTTGAAGAGATAAAAAAAGGCAGAAAAGTAGATAAAATCAGATTTTACATAACATCAAATAATAAACATATAGAACTTGAAAATGTACCAGAAGAGAAAGAAAAGCATGAGGAAATAGATATAGATGACTTGATTGAACGTCTTCAGGACATTATAGAGGAGAAGTTGAAGATAAAAGAATATAAAGCCCTTTTGCAGGCAGCTAATAATGACGTGGAACTTATTCAAGCAAAATATCAGTTGGCGAGGAAACAGAAAAAGATAGATAACCTTGTCGGCTGGATGGTGAAGGCGATACAGGAGGAATACTCTGAGCCTATCGAAAAAAGGAAGATGAACTCGTTTAACAACATCGAGGGAAGACAGTATGACTATGAGGAGCTAGAAAGAGCATTATTAGGGCATTAAGGATAATTTTGAGATAGTTAAACCGCTCCCATTTTTTTATAGTATGAAGAGAACTATCAGCAATCATCATTCTCTCTGTTTTGCATTTTTATGCAATTTATTTATATAACTTATATAAATTATATAACTTATATAAGATACATAAATTACATAACTTACATAACTTACATAAGATATATATAATATATAAATTATGTAAGTTACATAAATTGTATAAGTTATATAACTTATATATTCTTCAACTTATCAAAAGTATCTTTGTTCTGCTGCATATCAGCACGAATCAAGGATTGTATGTATTTTGTAACAGATGTACGCTTAAATCCTGCCATAGTAGTCAGATATTCTTTGTAATCATAAATATCTAATCTTAAATAGTCACTATTAGTTTTCTTCTTTTTTGAAGCAATAGAAGATTTTTGAACCTGCTCTTCTTGCTCCCTTTCGTCTGTTTTCTCTTTTTGTTCTTCTTGTTCTGGATGAGCTGCTCCAAAAAATTTTTCAGTAGGATTGATTCGAGAAAAGTCTTTTTTTGCCATATTTACCTTCCTTTCAAAAATTCATCAATAAAATCATTGTAATCTTTTGCTACTTTCGATTTGGGGGATTCTGTGAAAATATCACTTACTACTAATTGCGATTCTCTCACAGCGACCGCTTCCCTAATCGTTGATTGAAAAAGTTTTGTTTCCAGACGTTCTGCAGCTTCTTCTATGTATCGTTTTAAATCTCTGCTTATTACCGTTCTGTCACTATATCTTGTCAATAACAACCCAGCAATATCTAATTCCGAATTACAATATTTTCGTACATTCTTGATCAATCCCTGGAGTTGAGAAAGACCTTGTATGGAATAGGCGTCGGCTGTCATAGGAATAATAATAGACTGTGAAGCTGTCAAAGCATTTACGGTTAGTATTCCTAGCGTGGGTGGCGTGTCTATGATACAATAATCATAATCATCCAATACTTCTTTTAAAGTTTCCCTTAACATATATTCTCGACCTGTCTGCATGAACTCCATATCTGCTCCAGCTAATGTTAGTCCTCCAGATATAATACTAAATCCAGTTTTTATAGATATAATGGATTTCTTTGCAGGAATATTTTCTTTAAAAACATCATACAAGGTATGTTCTACCTTCATCATGTCAATTCCGCACGAATAAGAAAGATTGCATTGCGGATCGAGATCTACAATTAATATTTTATAGTTGCGATTGTGAAGTCCAGTTGCTAATATATGTGCCGTTGTAGTCTTTGCAACGCCTCCCTTTTGATTAGTTAATGTAATAGTTTGCATAATTTATTTAACTCCCTTCTAAAATATATAACTTACATAACTTATACAACTTACATAAGTTATATAACTTATATAAGATATATAGATTATACAATATATTTTCCATATCGTCTATTCTTTTATATAATAAAAAGTGCTTGTAAAAACATATAACTATGATATGATAATAAAAAAGGTGAAAACACAAGATAAGAAAGGGGAAATGAATATGAAAAAACTATTGTTTAATTTAAAAACGGATAGATATTTGCTATATTTTGATGAGGATACAAAGAAATATTATCTGATAGACAGGGAAGATGAGGATTACTTGTATATCGCGAAAAAAAATGAGATGCAAAAGAAAATAGATGAATTAGATACAGATGTAGTGTTGATGAATGGATCGTTGATGTTGTAATTTCGTATTGAATAAGATAGAGCTACAAAATAGTTAGCTCTATCTTTATTTTATAATTAAAAATAGACTGAAATTTCTAAAGGAACTATTTCACTATAATATATAGTAGTAAAACAGTGCCTAGAGTCATAAGATGTTATAGAAGCTTTAATAAAGCAGTCGTAAGGCTTTCCTGCCGAAATATTGCGTTTTGTCTTTTTGCGTTTTGATAAACTTCTGGCTTCATTTCTTCTCCTTTGATGATGATAATACCCCATCCATCTAAAGTGACATTTTGTGCATATTCTAAAAGCTCTTCTGGTATAGCAAGCCAAAAATAATCACAGTAATCCGTGTATTCACTCATTTTTTCATCTTTAAGTAAATCATTTTTTGATACCTTGATTTCTATTCCATGAAGTTTTAATTCATAATTAAATTCACATGTCATATTTTCCATGATCATAATATCTATGCGTCTGCTATGTCGAGATGTTCCAGTGTAAACAGCAAATTCCGCAAATGGAGAATACACCCTCTTATCATTTTTACTATTACATATAGTACTAAAAGAGTTTTGTAACCAGAGAGGGGTTTTTAAAGCTAATATAATATCGACTGCTTTTAAAGCGCTTTGATGTATTTGTTGCGTTTCTGCATTGATTTCTAACTTATCATAAGCATTGATTTTTCTTGCCTTTTGGTTCTTAGCTTCTTTTTCTGTTCTAACAGTATCCCATGCTCTTTTAAGATCGCGACGTTGTATCTCGTTTTTTAAAAGTTTATCCATTAACTCATCTCTTATCTGCTCGTTTGATTGAGCGATTTTATCAATCAATTCAAAGTTGTCTGGGGAAACTTTTAAATTTTCCATTCGAGGAACAATTCTATTTTGTTGCAAAGCTCTCTTTTCATATTCCTCATAGATTTTGCCTTGCTTTTGCCTTTTCCATAGAATACTTTCGTGAGTGCTGTTTGATTTAGCAAGATACCGAACCCATGCGGTAAAACTGTGATAAGTGTTTGCCCATAAGCTTTGTGCTTTGACTGCTTTCATGAGTTCATAAATTTTTACCCAATTTTTTTTGTCTATTTGTAATAGCTGTGATAATTCTTTTTCGATTCGTTTCAGTTCTTCCACTTCTTTTAATCGTGGATTTACTATGTTAGATTCTGTATCCATATTATATTTCCTCCATTTCTTTTTAGTCACTATTTTACTATAATATATAATAGTAAAATAGCATAGCTGGGATTAAATGTAAAGAAAGAAAAGGAAAAGAAAATTTAAAGAAGGCTATTTTACTATCACATATAATAGTAAAAGATGTCCAAAAATACCATTCAAACGGTATTGTAAATTAAATAATACAGTTTGAATGATATAAAAAGAAGCAGTTTCTTCCTTATTATAATACTATTTTATTTCGTAATTGAAGGATAATTGTTCATGGGCAGGAATTTTTATAAAGCAATCTGGAATAAAGATACCTGCTTGTTCAAAAATTGTTTTAATTACGATAGCGATTTCATGTGGGGTGGCTTCTTCCAGCTTCATGATACGTTCGATTAATCTTCCTAGATTAGCAACACTTTCAAAAGAAGACGGCAGAAGAGTATATTCATGTATATTATCTTCCATTTCACGAAAACGCTTTACGTATTTCGCAGTAAACAAGATACCTTTTTCTTGTCCCTCTAGTTTCTTTAGCACTTGCCAATGTTCTATCCTCATCATTTCTGCTATTCAAGAGTGGCTATGGTATTTTTTCTTCTTAAATTTTCTATATGATTCATAATATATCCCCTTTCTGTATTTTAGCTATATTGCATAAGATAAACAACTTATACTAATGCCCCTCTTCCATTGCTCTTTAACATATGTCCATCATTACCGAAACAATAAATTTCTTGTCCATATAGACTAGATTTTATTATTAATTTCTCATTTTCTGCCATGCTACCATCTTCTTTCAAATAATACCATTTATCATCTTTTTTTAACCATCCTGTTACCATCCAGCCGTCTGCATCAAAGTAATACCACTTATCCTCTATCAGCTCCCAATCATCTTTTGTATAGCTTCCATCCTCATGACGATACCACCAATGTTTCCCTTCCTGTATCCAACCTACTTTTTCCTCGTCATAAGCAGGCGTAGCATATCCTAATATAACAGAGGCTCTTCTTTCCCTTCTCATAACCGCTCCCCCATTGGCATCATTGGTCGTCCCTGTATTACCTTCAATGGTAATTATAATTCCATTATTAACATTCTCTACAATACCAATGTGCTCTGCATCTGCTGTATTTTTATCAAAATTGAAAAATACTAAATCTCCTGCTTTTGGATTAGAAGTTTTAAATTGATTTTTATTCTTATAATAATTCATTAAAGTAGTACATGAAGCTGTTTTACCTCCATTGAAAAACAATTCTTTTGCTCCTGCTTGCTGAAAAAGCCACCAGATGAATGCACAGCACCAAGGGTAAGCTGCTCCTGATACTTCCCTTCCATAATAAGCAGTATTATATTTTACTTTGTTTGAGTTTGCTGGATACTCTGTTACTCCGATTTCTTTTCTTGCGATTTCTAAAATTTTTTTTACCGTTGTTCCCATGTGAAATCCTCCTTTTTTAGATAAAAAAGAGAAGGCTTTTCTTGCCTTCCCTTCTTTCTTACTTACTATTCTACGACTTGCCAATCTTCTGAAAATAACTCTATCATAGTTTCTTTCCATGGAACACGACCAAATCTGCTTTCTACATATAAATAAGGCGCGGTCATCTTACTATGCTCATCTGGATATTGAGCGCGGATAATTACATCTTCCTTCCATGCTGGCAATCTCATACCCTTTCCTTTCTTTACTTCTTCTAATGCTTTTCCAAAATTCATCTTTTTTTCCTCCTTTTTGAGCAAACACAAACAAAAAACGCCTGCTTCCAGACGTTCAAATTTTTCTTGCAACTTATTTTGTTTTGTGTTATATTACAGTTAAAGGGAATACCGCCCACAAGGTGGAAGCTCCCAAGGTTAACGGTTACGTCCTACACGAGGACGCGCCTACTCTGTTTTGCCGACAGGGTAGGCATTATTTATTTTCGCTTATTTCTCTTGTCGAGAAAGGCAAGCA
>CANRVK010000112.1 GCA_947643285.1 uncultured Eubacteriaceae bacterium | reverse complement strand
GGATAATTTTGGAGCGATGGGACCTGCTTGGGGTATGATCGGTACACTGATCGGTTTGATCAATATGTTAAAGCATCTGGAAGATGTGAGCACCGTTGGTCCTAATATGTCAACGGCACTTTTAACAACCTTATATGGTTCTTTGATAGCGAACTGGATTTGTACCCCTATATCGAATAAATTAAAACAAAATAACCAAATAGAAGTCAAAGTAAAACAAGTCATGATAGAAGGGCTTCTTTCTATACAGGCAGGAGAAAATCCTCGTGTTATTGAGGAGAAACTAAAATCCTTCTTATCACCTAAGAAGAGAGAGGAACTATCACAGAAAAGTGAAGCCGGGGGAGGTGAATAAAGATGGCAAGAGAGAAGAAAAAGTTAGCTGGTCCACCGCCCCCAGCGCCTTGGATGAGTACATTCAGTGATTTGATGAATCTGCTTTTGTGTTTTTTCGTTTTGCTGTTTGCTATGTCAAAGGTAGATGAAGAAAAATTTCAGGAGATGGCAGCCTCTTTTATCTCTAGTTTCAGCATATTGCCAAACGGCGGTTCAGCAGTGGGAGAAGGGCTGTTGATATCAAATGGTGTGAGCCAATTAAATGAGTTAAGTGAGTATTTTAGCAATATGGGGCTTTCTGATGAAGGCGAACAGATGAAAACGATGCAGGAAATGATGGATGCAATCGAAAGAGAGGAGTTAGAGAAATCAGAAGAAGTGGCGAAAGAACTAGAAAATGTTCTTTCTGAAAATGATATGCTTTCTGATATAGAGATTGATTTTAATTCTCAATATGTGGAATTAAGGCTAAATGGCGCTATCCTCTTTGATTCAGGAAAAGCGGATATTCGTGGAGAAGCGGTGGCTTTTATGAATAAATTAGGAGACATTTTAAAGGAATATGAGAATTGTTTGATAGAAGTTGTAGGGCACACAGATAATGTTCCTATTTCCAATTCCAAATTTGCAAATAATACAGAATTATCTTGTTTTCGAGCGATTTCTGTTGTAGAATATTTGCAAAACGAAAAAGATATTCCAGCTATTAATCTTCAGCCGTCGGGAAGAGGCGAGTATATTCCTATCGCGTCAAATGATACGCCAGAGGGTAGAGCGCAAAACCGCAGGGTTGAAATTAAAATACATCGCACGTTAGAATAAGGAGAGGAACTATGAAAAAAAGCCTGATAAATATCATTACATTATCATTAAGTATTGTGAACTTGATTTTTATGGTGATTATTGTATTTGCCATTGTGCCAACAATGAATAATACCAATGAATTTATTAAAAAAATCAGCACAGCAGTAGATTTGGAATTAGAAAATTCTTATGCATCAAAAGAAGATATCTCTAATATATCTGTGGATAAATTAGATGTATACGATATCAGTAAACAATTAGTATTCAATCTGAAGAAAGGTGCAGATGGAAGAGATTGTGTCATTGTGGTAAATGTATCCTTATTAATGAATAAAGAAAATAAGGATTATGCTACATATTCTGAAACATTAGCGGAGAAAGAAAGCTTATTTACCAGCACTATCATCCGAATTCTTTCTAGCTATACGATGGATGAAGTGAGAGCGAATACTGACCTCATAAGAGAGGAAATTTTACAGGCAATACAAGATATGTACCAATCTGACTTTATTATAGATGTCAACTTCAGTGATATAAAATTTCAACAACAATAATATCACAAAAGAGAGAGATAGACGACATGAATAAAGAAAGATGAGGTGAGAATAAGTGGCAGAACCGATATTATCGCAGGAAGAAATAGATAAAATATTTGCCGCGATGAATTCAGGTGAATATGATGCGCAAGATTATCAAGAAACAGCACAAAAAGGAGCTACTGTATATAATTTTGCGCGACCGGCAAAATTTTCTAAAGATCATCTGCGTACTCTTGTAAACATATTTGAACATTATGGAAGATTACTTTCTACTAACTTTCCGGGAATGTTGAGAACCACAGTACAGGTTGAGGTGATTAATTCAGAGGCTATTATTTATTCTGAATTTTCTAACGCACTTTTAAATCCAGCTCTGTTAGGAATTGTGAATTTTTCTCCATTAAAGGGAAATATCGTCATGGAATTAGCTTCTAACTTGGGTTTCGCTATTATTGATCGAATGTTAGGTGGAAGAGGAGAAACGTTAGATAAAGTTAGAGAATTTTCTGAGATTGAATTATCATTATTAGAACGTCTTTTAATGAATTGTGTGAGCCTATTGCGAGAGCCATGGAAAAATGTGGTGAAAATAGAGCCTAGGCTAGAACAGATAGAAACTAATTCGCAGTTCGCCCAAATTATCGCACCAAATGAAACGATTGCTATTATCACAATTAAGATAACAGTTGGTAAAATAGAAGGGCTTATGAATATATGTTTACCCTATATCACTTTAGAGCCGATTATGGATAAGCTAAATACAAAATATTGGTTCGCATCTATGTCCGAACACGATGAAATGTAT
The DNA here is from genome assembly GCA_947643285.1 of uncultured Eubacteriaceae bacterium. Classification (GTDB taxonomy): domain Bacteria; phylum Bacillota; class Clostridia; order Lachnospirales; family Lachnospiraceae; genus MGBC136627. The sequence goes on along the minus strand of CANRVK010000112.1, from coordinate 7,263 downwards.
GAACAGGCGATGGAAATCATGATAGAAAAAACAGATATTCCAGTAGTGGTTGAATTAGGAAGAAGTGCAATTGCTGTAAATGACTTTGTAAATTTGCAAAAAGGTGATATAATAAAACTAGATACAAAAATTGATGAAGAAATGGACGTTTTTGTCGGCAGTATAAGAAAGTTCAAGGCACTCCCCGGTTCAGCATCTGATAAGTATGCTGTTCGTGTCACATCAATAATTAGAGAGGAGTAAGACCAATGGATGGAGATGGAATGTTATCTCAGGAAGAAATAAACGCCCTGTTTTCTGGTATGGATGATGATGAAAAAACAGAAACAGAAGCAAATGATGTGAGCCAAGATACAAAAGCAGCGGTTTCACATCCAGAGCGCGTAGGCGATGTTCTGAATGATATCGAAAAGGATGCGATTGGTGAAATATCCAATATTTCAATGGGAACAGCAGCTACCACGTTAAATACATTAGTGGGTCAAGCTGTAAATATTACAACCCCCAGAGTTACATATGGTGTATGGGAAGATTTAACAAATGATTTTAAAGACAGACCATGTGTTGCATTGCAATTAGGTTATAAAGAAGGATTAAATGGACAAAATATCTTGATTTTAAAAGAAAGAGATGTTATGGTAATTACAGACCTGATGATGGGAGGAGATGGCACAAATACATCTGGAGAATTGAATGAGCTACATTTAAGCGCTATCAGCGAAGCGATGAATCAGATGATGGGAAGCTCATCTACATCACTTTCTTCTATGATAAATAAGAAAATTGATATTTTGCCTCCAAAAGCAAAAGTAATTGATTTTAATGACAATTTTAGTTTAGATGATGCCGATTCCTTTGTACTAGGAGAATTTGTTCGAGTATCTTTTAAAATGACAATTGGGGACTTAGTGGATAGTGAAATTATGCAGTTATATCCTATTGACTTCGCAAAGAAATTATATGATATGTTTACAGGAATGGGAGAGGGACAACAGGAAGAAAAGCATGAGCCAAAGAAAGAAGATACAAAAAATATGCAAAGTCCTCCACAACAAGAAGCGCCATTTATGCAGGGACAACAGGCGCAGCAAGGTCAGCCACAGATGATGCCGGGTTATGGAATGCCCCCTTATGCTCAGCCACAGATGATGCCAGGCTATGGAATGCCTACTTATGCTCAGCCACAGATGATGCCAGGTTATGGAATGCCTACTTATGCTCAGCCGATGATGGATCAGCAGGGAGTGAATGTGCAGCCAGCTCAGTTTCAGGCATTTAATAATAATATTTCCCCAGTACAGCAAAAAGAAAACATCGACTTGATTTTAGATGTTCCTCTTCAGGTGACAGTTGAATTAGGAAAGACTCGCAGATCTATTAAAGAAATTTTAGAGTTTTCACCGGGAACAGTCATAGAGCTGGATAAAATAGCTGGAGAACCTGTAGATGTATTGGTAAATGGAAAGTATGTTGCGAAAGGAGAAGTTGTAGTTCTTGAAGAAAGCTTTGCCGTTCGTATAACAGAAATTATCAAGTAGTGATTATTGAAACCAAAAATGAGAATTAGTAAAAGTATAAAAAAGATAGGAGAGAAAAAATTATGGCTAAAAGCATTTTAATTTGTGATGATGCAGCTTTTATGAGAATGATGATTAAGGACATTTTACTTAAAAATGGTTATGAAATCGCTGGAGAGGCAGAAAATGGTATGAAAGCGGTGGAAAAATATAAAGAAGTAAAACCAGATTTAGTGATGATGGATATCACAATGCCAGAGATGGATGGTATTCAAGCATTAAAGAAGATTAAAGAAGTAGATCCGGGAGCAGTTGTAGTGATGTGTTCGGCGATGGGTCAGCAGGCGATGGTTATTGAATCTATTCAGTCAGGAGCAAAAGATTTTATTGTAAAACCTTTTGATAAAGACCGTGTATTAGAAGCAGTGAAAAAAGTAATAGGTTAAATGAATGGATGGATAGTTTTGACAGCACTTTACAATTAATAACAACACTTTTTATATTTGTAGTTGTATTGTCAGTCACATATGCTGTGACAAGATGGATCGCCAAAAATCAAAAAGGGCAGATGAATACTGGCAACTTAGAAGTGATAGAAACTTGTCGTTTATCGCAGACAAAGTATATCCAGATCATTCGGACAGGGAGTGTTTATATGGTGATCGCTGTCTGTAAGGATACTATTTCCATGTTGGGAGTATTAGAACCAGAACAGCTGGACCTTTCCAGACCTCCAATGGAAAGTCAAAGTTTTCAGGAAATTTTAGAAAAGATGAAGACTTGGAAGCCAAAAAAATAATAGTAACAAAAGATTTTATCTAAGAAGAGTGGAGTAGGATAAAAATGAATAAGTTGATATATTTAAAGGGCAGCTGGAAAAAAAATATAGGTAAAATGATCATTACTGTGTTATTTTTAAGCCTTTTGTGTATATTTTATACACAAAAGGTCTATGCGGTAGAAACTATGACTACAGCAGAACCTACTACGACTACAGTACAGACAGATTCACCTACTTTTGGAATTTCTATAGAAACAAATGGACAAGAAGGGTTAGCAGGCAGTCTTCAAATTATATTAGTATTGACTATTATTGCACTAGCACCTTCTATTTTAATTTTATTGACTTCTTTTACAAGAATATTGATTGTACTGCATTTTACGAGAGCTGCGTTAGCCACACAATCAGCGCCTCCTAATCAGGTCTTAGTTGGAATAGCCTTATTTTTAACATTTTTTATTATGGCACCAGTATTTTCTGAAATAAATACCAATGCGATTCAGCCATTAGTAAAAGGAGAAATCACGCAGGAAGAAGCATTTGAAATAGGAACACAGCCTTTAAAGAAATTTATGATAAATCAAACTAACCCAAAAGATTTAAATACAATGTTAGAAGTTGGAAAAATGGAAGAACAGGAAGATCCGATGGACTATAGTTTAGTCGTAGTCATTCCAAGTTTTATTTTAAGTGAGCTTCGGACAGCATTTCAAATTGGATTTTTAATCTATATTCCATTTATTGTAATTGATATGGTAGTGGCATCTACCTTGATGTCAATGGGTATGATGATGCTTCCTCCCACAACTATTTCTATGCCATTTAAAATTTTATTATTTGTTTTAGCAGATGGTTGGAATTTGATTATTATTTCTATGATGAAGAGCTTTATTATGTAACAGAAAGGAGCAAATATGACAGAAGGAACAATTATTGCAATTACAAAAGAAACATTATGGGTTATTATTAAGACAGCAGCTCCTCTGCTTCTAATCTCTTTGGTGATTGGTCTTACCATCAGTATTTTTCAAACCGTGACATCGATTCAAGAACAGACATTAACTTTTGTGCCTAAAATTTTAGCTGTATTTGTGGGACTCATGTTTTTTGGCTCTTGGATGATGAATAATATGGTATCATTTATAGAGGAGCTATGGTCTAATTTTGCAGCTTATACGACATTATTAGTACGATGACAATTCATACAGGTTTTACACTGATCGATTTAGAAAAATTTTTGATGATATTGATGCGAATCACAAGTTTTATCTATATAGCTCCTTTTTTTAGTATGGCGAATACACCACAGAGAATAAAACTAGGTTTCAGCATTTTTACAGCAGCTTTAATCTATATGGCTGTTCCATTAGAAGTACCTTCCTATCAAAACTTGATGGAGTATAGTATGATCATCATAAAGGAGAGTGCGACAGGATTATTAATAGGATTTTCTGCTTATTTATGCAGCACCATTATTATGTTTGCAGGAAGAATGATTGATACAGAAATCGGTATGTCCATGGCGACTATGTTTGACCAGACTTTAAAAACACAGTCCAGTTTGACAGGAGGATTATATAATTATTTATTATTGATGATGATGTTAGTTACAGATATGCATCATTTTTTACTCAAAGCTTTAGTGGATACCTTTCAGCTCATTCCCATAGGTGGTATTCGAGTGGAAGGATTACAGACCACATTATTAGAATTTATTTCTAATTATTTTATGATAGGATTTAGAATTGTCATTCCTATTTTCTGTGTGACATTGTTAGTCAATGTGATTTTAGGAATATTAGCAAAAGTAGCGCCGCAGATGAATATGTTTGCAGTCGGGATTCAGATCAAGGTATTAGTCGGATATGCTATTTTATTTTTGCTCGCTGGAATGTTGCCTTCTATGGCAAATTTTATATTTTCTAATATGCGAGATATGGTGACAGAGGTTATTAAGGGGATGTTATAATGATAGAAAAAGAGAAAAAACGGTATTATTATAATCTCCAATTATTTGCAAAAGATGGTCCGGGTGGAGAGAAAACAGAACCAGCAACAGCGAAAAAATTAGAGAATGCTAGAAAAGAAGGACAAGTAGCTAAGAGTAAAGAATTAGGAAATGCGGTTTCTTTACTGGCACTTTTTGTAGTATTAAAAATATTTATCGGTTCTATTGGAGAACAATTAATGGGAGGTTTTAACTCCATCTATGCAAAGATTCCAGATATCACAGGAAATTCAAATAGGAACTTTACAATCCAGTTATTGCATGAACTTATCATGGATTCCTTGTTAAATATTTTGCTTCTCATGCTCCCTATCTTTGGAATAGGAGTGTTGGTCGCTTTTGTTGTGGATCTTGTACAGGTGAAATGGAAAGTCACAGCCAAACCGATGAAACCTAAATTTAGTAAACTCAATCCATTGAGTGGGTTTAAAAGAATTTTTTCTATGCGTTCTTTAGTAGAACTATTGAAATCTGTTTTAATTATTATTATAATTGTATATGTGAGTTATACAGAGTTAAAAGATAAATTTATTTATCTGTTTTATTTATATGATATCACCATTCCAGAATCTCTAGTGTTTATTGGAAATCTGATATTAGGGCTAGGATTAAAAATCAGTGCGGTTTTTTTAATCGTCGGATTTGGAGATTTAGCTTATCAAAAGCATAAATTTAAAGAAGACCAAAAGATGACAAAACAAGAAGTAAAAGATGAATTTAAAAATAGTGAAGGTGATCCTCAGATAAAAGGACAGATTAGACAGAAAATGCGGCAGGCATCACAACGGCGTATGATGCAGAGTGTTCCACAGGCAGATGTAGTTATTACAAATCCGACGCATTTTGCAGTTGCGATAAAATATGACCCAGAAACAGCTTCCGCCCCTATTTTATTAGCAAAGGGAGAAGATTATCTGGCACAGAAGATAAAAGAGGCTGCTAGGGAGAATCAGATTGAAATTGTAGAAAATAAACCATTAGCACGGGCGATTTACTTCAATGTAGAGATAGGAGCACAGATTCCTCCAGAATTATATCAAGCGGTAGCAGAGGTATTAGCATTCGTCTATAAGGTAAAAAATAAAGCGCAATAAGTTAAGAAAATGATGAGAAAAATGAGAGTGAACAGAAGGAGGTGTTGACAATTGAAAAAGACAGATTTAGGGTTAGGTTTATATATATTGTCAGCCATTCTGTTTTTAATTATACCTATACCAGCGATGATGCTGGACGTTATGTTAGCCATTAATATTTCAGTGGCTTTAATTGTGTTATTTAATTCTTTATTTGCCAAGGAAGCGTTGGATATGTCCTCTTTTCCAACACTTTTGTTATTTACCACGGTATTCCGAATCGGCTTAAATGCCGCTTCTACAAAACTCATTCTTACAACTGGTGAACCGGGTAATGTTGTAGAAACATTCGGTAGATTTGTTGGTCAAGGAAATCTAGTAGTCGGCGTTATTGTATTTATCATTATCATTATTGTACAGTTTGTGGTTATCAATAAAGGTTCTGAGCGTGTTGCTGAAGTTACAGCACGTTTTACCTTGGATGCTATGCCCGGTAAACAGATGGCGATAGATGCTGACTTGAATACAGGAGCGATTACCGATGCAGAAGCGAAGGAGAGAAGAGCGAAGCTGCAGCAAGAATCCGCATTTTTTGGAGCTATGGATGGTGCTACAAAATATGTAAAAGGAGATGCGACAGCAGGTCTTATTATCACCGCAGTCAATATCATCGGTGGTATAGCGATGGGAATGTTACAAAGGGGAATGGAATTTAATGATGCATTAGATACTTTTGTTATTTTAACAATCGGTGATGGTTTAGTGAGCCAGATCCCTTCTCTGCTCATCTCTTTGTCCACTGGTATTTTGGTAACAAAAGCTTCTAAAGAAGCAGAAATTGGGGATCAATTATTTGGAGAACTATTCTCCATTCCAAAAGTTATGTTTATGGTAGGCGGCACGATGGCATTGCTCGGACTTATAACTCCATTAAACTGGTACATCTTTGTGCCATTTGGAATCTTATTGATCTTAGCAGGAAATATAATCAATACAAAGAATGGTACAGAAGCGATTGAAGAAGAGGCGGCGGCAAGTGAATTAGAAGCAAATGAGATCCGCAAACCAGAAAATGTGGTTTCCCTTTTACAGGTAGATCCGATAGAATTAGAGTTTGGTTATGGAATCATTCCGCTCGCGGATGCAAATCAAGGAGGAGATTTGCTAGATCGTGTTGTTATGATACGTAGACATGTGGCACTAGAACTAGGAGCAGTTATCCCTATGATTCGTCTTCGTGATAATATTCAGCTCAATCCGAATCAGTATATCATTAAGATAAAAGGAATCCAGGTAAGTGAAGGAGAAATTTTATTTGACCATTATATGGCGATGAATCCGGGATTTGTGGAAGAAGAAATTACAGGAATTCCAACGTTTGAACCATCTTTCCATCTGCCTGCTGTATGGATTACAGAGAGTCAGAGAGAGAGAGCAGAATCATTAGGATATACCGTAGTTGATCCTCCGTCCATTATCGCAACACATCTGACAGAAGTGATAAAAGCACATTTGGCAGAACTTTTGACCAGACAAGATGTACAGAACTTAGTCAATAATGTAAAGGAAACCAATCCTACTCTTATTGATGAATTGATACCGAAGTTATTGAATATTGGAGAGATACAAAAAGTATTACAGAATTTATTGAGTGAAGGCATTTCCATAAGAGATTTAATTACAGTATTTGAAACATTAGCAGATCATGCAGCGATTACAAGAGATACCGATGTTTTAACAGAATATGTGCGGCAGAGTTTGAAGCGAGCGATTTCTAGTAAGTATTTTCCTGCAAATGAAATGACAAGCGTAGTTACCTTAGATCCGAAGACAGAACAAGAAATTATGAATTCTGTAAAACAGACAGAACAGGGCGCATATTTA
>CANRVK010000111.1 GCA_947643285.1 uncultured Eubacteriaceae bacterium | reverse complement strand
CGTCTGGAACGGAGCGAGAGCGCGGCTTCGCTGGAATACTTCCTTGCCGCAGCGACCCTCTGATGCCCAAATAAACTGAACTGTAACTTTTTATCATAAATGTGTTATCAGATATCTTGACAAACATACTTATGGTATGTTAATATATATACATACTAAAGGTATGTTAAGAAGGTGAAAAAGTAGTGGCAAGAAATAAGCATCCAGAAGAAACTGTTAATTTAATATTAGATGTTGCTTTTCGCTTGTTTATGGAAAAGGGGTATGAGCATACTTCCATTCAAGACATTATCAATAATTTAGGTGGTCTTAGCAAAGGTGCTATCTATCATCATTTTAAATCAAAGGAAGATATTTTAGTTGCTGTTACAGACAGAATGACGGCTGAATCTAATCAAATGCTCGCCGTTATTCGTGACCGTTCTGACCTTAACGGCAAAGAAAAGCTGAAGACTATTTTTAAAGAATCCATCAGCCGCCCTGTACAGAACGATATTTTTACAGTAGCTCCAGATTTTCATAATAATCCAAAACTTCTTTTCAGTCTTTTACATGATACAATAGAAGAAGCCGCACCAAATTATATTTTGCCGATTATTGAGCAAGGTATTTCAGACGGTTCTATCAAAACAGATTATCCAAAACAATTGGCAGAACTGATTTTACTTGCGGCAAATGTCTGGATGAATCCTATGATATTTGATAGTTCTGAGGAAGAATCTTACTATAAATTTATGATATTCAGCCAGATGCTTCAAGGTTTTGGACTGGATATTGTAGATAATGAAATGTTAGAAAGATTACAGGAGTTGACGTCTATCTATCAAAAAAGCAAATAAACATCTGCCCTATAACATGGGCAGATATATTTTAAGCAAATACATACCGTCGTTCGGTATCGAAAGGAGATATTCTATATGAAGACTATCGTAGATATAAATTCCGTTGAAAAAAGCTATGGCTTAACACAAGTAATAAATCATTGCAGCTTTAAAATCTATGAGGGCGAGATATATGGACTTTTAGGTATCAACGGTGCAGGAAAAACAACTCTGATGAAGATGATACTTGGATTACAGCAAATTGATAGAGGAAGTATCTATGTTTTGGGCAAAGAAGTGAACAATAACCCAGAATATTTATCAAATATTGGAAGTGTAATAGAGAATCCAACCTTTTATGAACATTTAAATGCAAAAGAGCTTCTATCCATGCACTTATGTTATATGCAAAAAAAAGCGGATATATCAGAAACATTACATTTAGTTGGACTTGAAAATGCAGATAAAAAAACGATTTCGGAATATTCTCTTGGAATGAAACAAAGGCTGGGTCTGGCGAGAGCGATAATTCACCACCCTAAATTGTTGATTCTAGACGAACCTCTTAATGGTCTTGACCCTATTGCGATTTCAGAAATGCGTGGACTGATGAAAAAGTTGACAAACGAGGGCATGTCGATTCTGTTGTCAAGCCACATAATCGGAGAAGTGAGGCATACAGCCGATAGAATAGGTATTCTTTCAGATGGCTATATAAAACAGGAATTTTCTGTAAAAGAAAAAATATCAGAATGTGGGGATCATTTTGAAGATTATATAATAAGTCTTATGAGGAGGGAACAAATATGAATTTATACAAACTTGAATTTATGAAAATAAAATTATCTACTTATTTGTGGGCAATATTTGGAGTATTTGCGAGTTTATTGGCATTTGGCATTTTGTTTCTTTTTATTTTCCAAATGGAAACAGAAAGCAGTGACGCATTTGAAGAAGAACTATTTGCAAATTGGAATGGATTATTAGCACTCATCACTACTTTATCGTTTGGCTTCTTTAGTATTTTGTCGGCAGTCATTGCAGCCAAAGTGATTATCAGCGAATATTGCACAAAAAATGTAATAATCTTATTCAGTTACCCTGTCAATAGAAAAACAATCCTTAAAACAAAATGTTTGATCGTCAGCAGTATTACAACAATTTCCGCATTTATCAGTAATACACTGGTTATAGGTATTATGTATATTTCAGCCCATATTTTTAAAATCATGCCACAAATGAACACAAAATATTTTTTCTTTACAATTTTGCTTTCCAGTTTTTTTATGGGTATTTTATCCTCTGCTGTAGGAATCATTTCTACTGCTTTTGGGCTGAAAAAACATTCGTCCGTTTCCACAATCGTATGTTCCTTGATTATTGTATGTGTTCTGGCTAATTGTATTACAATTTCTCTAAACAGCATTATCTGGGTAATGTTCATAATAAGTGCTGTTTTCGTTATCATTGCTAATTTTATATACCATATTATGGAAAACAGAATAGAAAAAATGGAGGTTTAGAAAATGAATCAAAAACTATTTTCAAAAGACTTTACGTTAGTTATTATCGGTCAAATTATCTCTCTGTTTGGCAATGCGACCATAAGATTTGCATTACCACTATATTTATTAAACCTAACAGGCTCATCTGCACTTTACGGAACTGTTACAGCATGTGCTTTTATTCCTGCTATCCTGCTGTCACCTATTGGCGGTATTGTCGCAGACAGAATAAATAAAAGAAATATTATGGTAATCTTGGATTTCTTTACAGCAACCGTTATCTTAGCCTTCTCCCTGCTCATAAATGAAGTAAATCTCATTCTCCTTCTGACAATTACATTAATGCTTCTATATGGTATTGCAGGCGCATATCAGCCATCTGTACAGGCAAGTATCCCTGCTTTGGTGAATCAGGATAATTTTATGGCAGCAAATTCTATCATCAACACCATCAGCTCTTTTGCCTCCTTAATAGGTCCTGTACTCGGAGGCATTTTATATAGTGCATATGGATTAAACCCTATATTGTGGGTCTGCATAATATGCTTTATTGCATCAGCAATTATGGAGCTTTTCATTCAAATACCATTTCAAAAACAGACTTCAAATGACAACATATTAAAAATAGCCAAAATAGATTTTATAGAGAGTATTCGCTTTATCCGAAAAGAAAAACCTGTTATTGGAAAAACCCTTCTTGTAATCTACGGAATTAATTTATTCCTCTCCGCAATGATTATTGTCGCATTGCCATATTTGATAACAGAAGTATTAACTTTAGAAGCTTCACAAGCAAATAAACTTTATGGTTTTGCAGAGGGAGCATTAGCGGCAGGAGGATTGATAGGAGGTATTAGTGCAGGCATTTTCGCAAACAAACTTGCCATTCATAAATCAGGCAATCTAGTAATCGCTTGTGCTATCTGCGTATTTCCTATCAGCGCTGCATTAATACTATTTTCATCTGGAATAATAAATTATATCATCATAACCCTATGTTGTTTTTTCATTATGGTATTTTCAACAATTTTCACCGTACAGATGATGTCCTTTATTCAAATAGAAACACCACAAAACCTAATTGGAAAGGTGATTGCCGTCATTCTCACTGTTTCCATGTGCGCACAGCCATTAGGCAATGCCTTATATGGCATCCTATTTGAAATCTGTAGAGGATATGAATATATCGTTGTTTTATTTTCAGCAATTATATCACTTATCATCGCCATCAGCACAAGAAATATTTTCAAAAAATTTTCAGCACAATAAAAAAACAAAATAAACATTATACCCCTTCTGCAACAAAAACCCAAAACAGAATAAAAAAAGATAGCCTCTAAAAAAACTATCCTCTTTACACCCTAAAACATAAACCCAAAACCTTAATCAAATCAACAAACTTCCTATCCATAATATAATTTCTCCTTCTAACCTCCCTAGAACCATCAACAAACTAGCGTGGGCAAGGCACAATTCCAAAAGAAGCCCCTTGGAAGACGTTGGTACTTAATAAGCAAACCCGCGGGGAAGCGGGATTTGCGAATTTAGTACCACTACGTCTGGAACGGAGCGAGAGCGCGGCTTCGTTGGAATCGTGCCTTGCCCACGCGCCCCTTTCGCCCAAATGTTCTCCCAACACTTTTTCCCCCTCACATCTCATATCTCACTTCTTTTAAAAACAACCCCTGTGCTGACGCTGTACTCCCTGCTGCCTGTCGATCCTTTTTATCCAATATCTGTTTCATCTCCTCCACACTTTTTCCCCCTGTCCCGACTTCTATTAATGTCCCCACAATAATACGCACCATATGATATAAAAACCCATCTCCTCTTATAGAAATCCTAATCTCCCTCTCCACTTCTTCTATCCTAATACTATAAATCGTCCGAACTGTTGATTTTTTATATTTTTTTAGAGAACAGAAACTTTTAAAATCAAATTCCCCCACCAAAAAAGAAGCTGCCTGCCGCATTTTCTCAATATCCAGTTCTTCTGTTATCGTTGTCGTATATTTTCTTTTGAATGGATCTGGAATCTCACTCTGATAAATGCGATACAAATATGTCTTTTCCACTGCATTTAACCTGCTGTGAAAACGTAAAGGCACTTTTTCTACGGATATCACAGCGATATCCTCTGGCAAATACTGGTTTACATACTGCATCAATTCCCCCTCACTGATTTTCACCTCTAATTTCACATTTGCCACCTGTCCGAGTGCATGTACTCCTGCATCTGTTCTCCCTGCCCCTACAACTTCTACTTCCTTTCCCTCTAATTTCCCCAATACACCTTCTAACTTCCCCTGTATCGTATCCTTTGTATTCCCCTGCTTCTGCCACCCATTATAGCGTGTCCCATCATATGCTAATACCATCTTATAATTTACCATAATTTCCCCCACTTTCAACAGGATATAATCTTCCCTCTTTCATCTGAAATACCCTATCACACATCTGTGCTATCACGTCCATATCATGAGAAATAAATAAATAAGACAACTGAAATTCTTCTTTTAATTGTAATAATAATTTCAATATCTGTGCCTGTACCGTGACATCTAACGCGGAAACAGGCTCATCTGCGATAATAAAACGTGAACCTAAAATAAGAGAAAGCGCGATCCCCACACGCTGCCTTTGCCCTCCGCTCAGCTCTCTAGGATATCGCCTTCTATACTTTTCCTCTAATCCCACTTTTTCTAACATCATAATTACCTTCTGTTTTCTTTCTTCTTTTGTAAACTTTTTTTGAATCTTTAGAGGTTCTTCTAATATCCACCCAATCTTTTTAGCTGGATTGAGAGAACCATAAGGATCTTGAAATACCATCTGAGGAAAGTCCGTATAATGTTTTATCTCTCCTTCTTTCCAAGGCAATAATCCTAAAATCGCTTTTGATAGAGTAGATTTGCCACAACCGCTCCCTCCGATTAACCCCACCACTTCTCCTTCTCTGATATCGAAAGAAATATCATAGAGAACCTGATGTTTCTTTCTTTTCAACAATCCCTGTTTCTCATCTGGATAAAATACATTGAGATGTTCTATCTCTAAAACTTTTGGAGTATTCAGATGGATTTCTGGTCTTTTTACCCTTTTGGGAATCGAATCTAAAAGCTTTTGAGTATAAGAATGTTTTGGAGCATAAAAGATCTGTTCTGGTGTTCCTTCCTCTACGATCTTTCCATCTTGCATCACCAGTATTCTGTCACAAAAATCTTTCACCACTTTTAAATTATGTGAAATAAATAAAATGCTGGTTTTCTCTTCCTGATTAATCTTTTTTAATACTTTTAAAATCTGTTCCTGCACGATGACATCTAACGCCGTAGTCGGTTCATCTGCTATCATCAGCTCAGGCTGACAGACAAGCGCCATCGCTATCATCGCCCTCTGCCTCATTCCGCCCGAAAGCTGGTGAGGATAATAAGAACAGATTTTTTCTGCATCTTTTAAACCTGCCTGTTCTAATTTCTGATATACAATCTGTCTTCTCTCTTCTTTTGACAAATTCGTATGCAATAATAGCGGTTCTTCTAACTGTTTTCCTATCTTCATAACAGGATTAAGCGAGGTCATCGGTTCTTGAAATATCATAGAAATCTTTTTCCCACGGATATCCCTTCTCTCTGACTCCGATAAATCCAAAAGATTCCTATTCTCTAGTAAAACTTCTCCAGAAACTCTCGCATCTTTTGGCAATAATCCTATGATGCTGAGAGCTGTCATACTCTTCCCCGAACCAGATTCTCCGATGATCGCCAGAATTTCTCCTTTTTCTATGGTGAAGCTGCTGTCAAGCACTACTTTATTTTCCCTCTCTTTTTCTGGAAATGAAATAGAAAGATGTTTTACTTCTAGCATAAAAATCCCCTTTCTTTATGATCCTATCCCTTCGCTGAGAAAACTAAAGCCTAAAATTAATAAAATAATGACAATTCCCGGAAATATCACATACCAAGGAGCACTGAATAAAAAACTCTGCGCTTCTGACAGCATTTTTCCCAGACTGGCATCGGGGGGCTGCACCCCGATTCCCAAATAACTCATTCCCGCTTCTGCTAACACAGCATTATTAAATCCTACCGTGATCGCAGATAACAGCGCAGGCATAGCATTTGGCAAAATATGCACAAACATGATGTGCATTTTCCCAGCCCCCATTAACTTCGCACTTTTTACATAATCCAATTCTTTTAAACGGATAAATTCCCCTCTCACGATTCTGGCAAAACTGGGAATAAAAATAATTCCCAATGCGAGAATGATATTATACTTTCCTGTTCCTAAAATGCTGATAAAAACAAGCGCCAACAAAATACTAGGAAATGCGGTTAAAGCGTCATTGATTCTCATCAATATTTCATCTAACCATCCGCCGAAATATCCTGTAAATGCTCCTAAAATAGTGCCAAAAACAGCGCCTATCCCTGTCACTGAAATTCCCACAAAAAAAGTAGTAGAAAGCCCTGCTAGAACACGGCTGAAAATATCACGCCCGAAATTATCTGTTCCCATCCAATGTGCCCAACACGGCGCTAAAAATTTTTCCTTTCCATTCATAGAATTAGGAGGATAGGGTGTATAAAAAAAGCTGACTATCAAAATTAACAGAAAAAATCCTGTTATAAAAATGCCTGCCCATAGTATTTTTTTCTTCTTCATAACAGTTCCTCTTTGATCATGCTTCTACGCGGATACGCGGATCTAAAAAACGATATAAAATATCCACAATACCATTTACAATCACTACAGTCGCTGCAATATAGATCACAATCACTTGTACGACAGGATAATCTCTCGCTTCAATAGAAGCGACTAATAACCTGCCTAAACCTGGCAGACCAAAGACTTGCTCTACTACAATACTCCCTGCCATAATCTCTGCAATCATCATTCCTAAAATAGTCACAACTGGAATACAGGCATTTTTCAGAATATGTACATAAAGTACTCTGTTTTCTGTATTTCCTTTACTAAATGCGGTTCTCACATAGTCATTCTGCCTTTGCGCCAAAACAGAATTCTGTAAAAATTTTACAATCATCGCTGTCTTTGGTATCGCAATCGCTGCTGCCGGAGCGATTAAATATCCAAAAAATCCTGTCAAACTTTCTGTATAGCTGATATATTTCCCCGGTGTAAACCATTTTAAAAGTAATCCAAAGATCAAAGTGATAATAATGCCCAAAAAAAAGGAAGGAATCGCCATAATCGTCTGATTGATAATTTGAAATACCCTTCCTATTTTTTTCTCCGCGAATCTGGCATAAAAAAGCCCGAGTGGAAATGCTGACAGAAACATAAATAGAATCGTCAGTCCTGCCAGAGCAAATGTCACAGGAAATTTATCCTTTAATAGATTCGCCACCGGAATCTGATAGTGATAAGAGAGTCCAAAATCTCCTTTTAAAAGCCCCAAAACCCAATTTCCATATCGAATGAGCAGCGGCTCATTTAACCCTAATTGTTCCCTCATCGCTTCTATTTGTCCTTCTGTTGCCTCCATTCCCAGCAAAGAAAGAACTGGATCACCGGGAATGATCTGAAAGGCGAGAAAAGCAGCTATGGAAATGAAGAACAATGTAATAACGAGAGTGATTATTTTTTTTATCATAAATTTCATATTATCCTCGATTCCAAAGCGTTGCTGAAAGATCTCATCTTTTCAGTCTGCCTTTATTCTGCCTTAAAATATACTTTGCTCATATCTAACACATACACTGGATAGAATACAAAACCTTCCAATTCCTTGTTCATTGCCACTAATTTGGCTGGATCTTGTAAATAAACAGATGCTGCCTGTTCTGTCAAAATTTCCTGCAATCTCTGATAAGTTTCTATTTTCTCTTGCATATCTATACTATTTACCGCTTGAATAAGCACATCATCATACTCTTTATCAGAAAAATTAATAAAGTTCTTTGTAGAATCACTCTGATATCTGCCCATCAATGCTTTTGGCGCTAATTCAGCATCTAATCCTACCACTGTACTCTGATAATTTCTCCCTCTATATACCTCAGTGAGCCAGCTCGCCCATTCTATCAGTTCTATTTTTGCTGTGATTCCTACTTGTTTTAATTGTTCTACTAATACCTGAGCTGTATCAATATGAAATTGATAATTAGAAGGAACTGTGATCGTCATTTCAAATCCATTTGGATATCCTGCTTCTGTCAGCAATTCTTTCGCTTTTACAAGATCTGTCTGATAATAATCTTTTAAATCTTCCCGATAATATTGGTGAAATGCAGAAAACATTCCTGTTCCTATTTTTGTTCCATATCCATCTGCTATCATATCCATGATCTCTTGTACATTTACAGCATAACAGAGTGCCTGTCTTACTCGCATATCCTGAAATGGTTCTACTTGATTATTTAAAAATAATGCCTGCACAATATTCGCAGGTCCAGATAAAATATTCATCTGACTGGAAAGTTCTGCCGCCTGATCACTTGTTAAATATGGATAAATATCAATCGATCCACTTTTTAATCCTAACATCGCTGAATCTGTATTCGCCACAATCCGAAATTCTACTTTATCTAAGTATGGCGCTCCGCCCCAATATTCCTCATTTGCTTCCATCACAAAAGCATGTTGAGGGGAATAAGATACAAAACGAAATGGTCCTGTTCCCACTGGATTTGTGTTCTGTTCTGTATAATCCTTTGGAATAATAGCTGCTGTCAAATATCCGATTAATTCGGTATTTCCCTGTTCTAATACTAACTCAACTGTCTTTTCGTCCACTTGATTCACTTCTGTTATAACAGAATATGCCGACACCAGAGGTTCTGTCTGTCCCTCTAGTCTGCCGGCACATCGCTGAATAGAATAAATCACATCTTCTATTGTAACCGGCTGACCATTGTGGAACTTCACACCTTCTCTTAAAGTGAAAGTATAAGTTGTTCCATCCTCTGATATCTTGTATCCACTGGCAACAGCCGGAACTAATTCTCCATTTTCATCAGGTTTTACTAAACCTTCAAAAATATTAAATAAAACTTCTGATGTTCCTGCCGCTTCTATCATATGTGGGTCAAGACTATCCAAATCTTGTTGTATTCCTACAACAATAGAACCTCCTTTTTTCGGTTCATTTTGAGCAGTATTACTTTCAGGCAAAGATTCTGTGATATCGCCTTCTCCCTCCTTACCGCCTGTACAGCCATACAGTGCAATAGTGACAGAAAACACCATCAACATAAATAGAATTCTTTGTAACTGTTTTTTCATACAATTCTCCTTTTCTTTTTTATGAATTCTTCTCGTTATTCTATTGTCCACTTTATTCTAATGTTTTATACAAAATTTTGCAATAGATTTTGGTGTATTTTATGAGAAACATAATGCTTCTGGTTCGAGGTTCACATGAGGTTCGCATAAGGTTCGCACAGGGAAGGAAGTATTCCAACGAAACCGCGCTCTCGCTCCGTTCCAGACGTAGCGGT
>CANRVK010000110.1 GCA_947643285.1 uncultured Eubacteriaceae bacterium | reverse complement strand
AGTACCAACGTCTTCCAAGGGGCTTCTTATGGAATACTTTCTTGCCGCCGCTAGTTTTTTGGCTATTTTAAGAAAGTTAATAAAACTATATTGTCTATAGAAAAGGAAAGTTTTTGCTTTTTTCGTTTTGCAGGATTTAAGTAATTGTTATATTTTTATTGTTTATAGTAATAACGAAAATCTTGCTCTGAAAAATTTCCTATATTATAAACGAGCGAAGGAAATACTCTATTCTAAAAGAAGCCCCTTGGAAGACGTTGGTACTTAATGAGCAGTCCTGTAAGGGGCTGCGAATTTAGTATCCGTTACGTCTGGAACGGAGCGAAAGCGCGGCTTCGTTGGAATAGAGTATTTCTGAAGCGATCCTTTGTGATAATATGACATACAATATATATCATAGGAGAAGTTATTATGATAAGATTTAAGTGTAAAAAATATTTTATAATCTACGAGATATTTAAAAGTACATGGATTCTGCATGAAAGTTGATTTTTTTAGTGAGAATTATTATAATATCAGCGTAAGAATATATTAGAAAGATTTTAGTCAATGTTAATTTAAAATATTCATGGAGGATTTATGAAAAATTATGTATTGATTGTAGAGGATGATAATGATATCAATCATATGCTTTGTGACCTGTTAGAAAGTCGAGGTTATCACACGGCTTCTGCTTTTTCTGGAACAGAGGCTTTGCTTTATATAGAAAAAGAAGTGCCGAGGGCGGTGATTTTGGATTTAATGTTGCCGGGCATGACAGGGGAGGAGCTTTTATCTAGAATGAAAGCGAGAAATGCTGATATCGCAGTGATTGTCACTTCGGCAAAGGATGCAGTGCATACCAGAGTGGAACTGCTTCGGGCTGGAGCAGATGATTATTTGGTAAAGCCTTTTGATACAGAAGAACTTTTGGCGAGATTAGAAGTAGCGCTTCGAAAAAAGGGACAGGGGAGTGGAGAGGATAAGGCGGAAAGATTGGTGTATAAAGATATTGTGATGAATCCGGAGGAATTTAAGATTACGGTGGCGGGTCAAGAGGTCATATTGACACGCCGAGAATATCTGATTTTAGAATTATTTATCCGAAATCCGGGAAAGGTATTTACGAAGAATAATATTTATGAATCTGTATGGAATGAGGAGTATTTGGGTGAGGA
The DNA here is from genome assembly GCA_947643285.1 of uncultured Eubacteriaceae bacterium. Taxonomy (GTDB): domain Bacteria; phylum Bacillota; class Clostridia; order Lachnospirales; family Lachnospiraceae; genus MGBC136627. The sequence continues at coordinate 8,685 of CANRVK010000110.1, read as the reverse complement.
TAATGCGGTAAATGTACATATCAGTAATATTCGGCAGAAACTGGCACGGGTAAAGGGTGATGAAACGTATATACAGACAGTCTGGGGGATTGGATTTAAAATGAGATAAAAACTTTAAGTTTTCTTTATACTTTTCCTAAAGTTTCTAAAAGGAGTTTTGATAAATTAGATATATCAAAACAAGAGGCAAAGAGGAAAGGAGTTGGGGAAGAAAATGAAAAAAGAATATGTCCTTAAAACAGATAAGCTCACAAAGGTTTATGGGAAGAATAAAGTTGTAAATGAAGTCAGTATGCATGTGAAAAAAGGTGATATTTATGGATTTATTGGAAAAAATGGCGCTGGTAAGACAACATTTATGAGAATGGTATCAGGGCTTGCATCACCTACAGAAGGCAGCATGGAACTATTTGGAGAGAAAGATTTGGAGGTGCAGAGAAAACGAATTGGAAGTTTGATTGAAAGTCCCGGTATTTATCCTAATATGACTGCAAGTGATAATTTAGAGGTAGTTCGCAGAACTTTAGGAATTACAGATAGACATATAGTAGAGAAAATATTGGAATTTGTAGGGCTTGAAAGTGCTGGTAAGAAAAAGGTAAAAAATTTTTCCATGGGTATGAAACAGAGGCTTGGATTAGCTATCTCTCTTATGAGAAATCCAGATTTTTTAGTCTTAGATGAGCCAATCAATGGTTTAGATCCATCAGGAATTAAGGAAGTTCGAGATTTGCTTTTAAAATTGAATGAGGAAAGGCAAATAACAATATTGATTTCTAGTCATATTTTGGGTGAATTATCTAAGGTAGCTACAAAATATGGTATTATCCGAGATGGAGTTTTGATAGAAGAACTTGACACAATGCAATTAGCGGAAAAATGTAGGCGGTGTCAAAAGATCACAGTAGATGATGTGGAAAAAGCAGCTCATATTTTAGAAGAAACTCTTTTTATCCGAAGTTATGATGTGCCAGATCAACATATCATACGCATTTTTGAAAATTTAGAGAAGGCAGAAAAAATTAATCAGGCTATCATTATGGGTGGAGTGGCGATGAAGGAAAGCTGTCTTGTGGGGCAGGATCTGGAAGGTTACTTTATGGAACATCTGGGCGATAACGCACATCAGAATTGAGGAGGAAGAAAGATGTATAATTTAATTCATGCAGAATTTTATAAATGGAAAAAGAGTAAGAGTTTTTTCGTGTGTCTATTATCAGCAATAGGAATGATTTTATTTGTTTATTTTATGTTAAAAATGGTATCAGAAGTGCAGACAGGAAAAATTGAAAATGGAACAAGTGGAATTGTTGTATCGGGAGAATTATTAGAGGAAGAAAACGAGGATATTTTAAAACAGATTGGGATATTGGAATTGATAAGTGAAATAATATCATCAGGGACAGGGAGTATCTTTAGCGCGATATTTATTTGTATCTGGATAGTAAGTGAGTATTCTCATGGCGCGATAAAAAATACAGCAGGAAAAGGATATCTCAGAGAGAAAGTATTTCTGGCAAAATATTTGTCCACAACAATGATTATACTGTTAATGAATTTGATTATGTTTATTGTGATGCTGTTTATTGGATTTGTGATAATAGGAACAGAAGATGTGAATAAGATATTTTTTCAGAATTTCTTTTCCTATGTAGCTTTACAACTGTTATTTAATATAGCATTTGGGGGCATTGTGATGACTATCTGCGAATGTATTAGAAATATGGCTGCGAGTATTGGAATAAGTATATTTTTAATTAGTTTTTCTCCTATTATTATGAGCGGCGTAGATATACTTTTTCAAGCACTTCATTTGAAGTTAAAAGTGAGTGATTATTGGATAATAAGTGTTATGAATCAATGTCCTACAGAAGGGTTTGCTATGGAGTTTATTATTAGAGGGATAGTTGTGACTGTGATGTGGACGGTGTTGTCATTAGTCCTTGGTATGATACATTTTAAGAAGGCCGATATTAAATAAATAGTGTATAAAATGTTTTAACGTGTATTTTTTGAAATAGAGAGGATTGTTATAGAGGAAAAGTTTTATATTATAATTGGGAGGGATAGAATGTATGTAATGTTTTGGGGTGGAATTATATTGCTGTTGATTATAATAAGCATATTGGGGAGTAAGCTTTGTAAGTATCAAAGTCAGATCAGACATATCCAGAAAGAGCTTTCCATGTTAAATAGAGAGGATACCAATTATCGGTTATCCTCTTATTGTCATATCGGGAAAACGGAAGAGGTTATCATACTTTTTAATGATATATTGGAAGGCTATCGGAAGGAAATAGTGGGGTTAAAAAGAGAAAATAGTGCTTATCGGGAGAGCATTACCAGCATTTCTCATGATATCCGCACACCTCTTACCAGTGCAAAGGGGTATCTTCAGATGCTTGTTAGCGATGCTGTTTCGGAGGACAAGCGGCATGGATATATAGTGATAGTAGAACAGAGGGTGAATGATGTAACAAATATGCTCAATCAGCTTTTTGAATATGCTAGGGTGGAGGCAGGAGAAATGGAATTTGCATCTGATCATCTCAATATCACGAATCTGTTTATAGATACTATATCTATGTTTTATGATGATTTTTTAGAAAAGGATTGTGAACCAGTGATAGAGGTTGTGGATACACCTCTTTATATCAAAGGTGACAGAAGTGCTGTAGTGAGAATTATTGAAAATCTTATTAAAAATGCGCTTGTGCATGGGATTGGTGAGTATTGTTTTGCTTTAAAAAAGCAGGAGAATAGAGTAGTATTATCTTTTTCAAATAAGACAGATAGTATTGAAGAGAAAGATGTGGAGCGTATTTTTGATCGGTTTTATACTACGGATATATCGCGAACTTGTAAGACTACAGGACTTGGATTGGCTATTGTAAAGGAATTTGTACATAGAATGGAAGGAGAAGTGTGCGCGGAACTTCAAGAGGATATTTTTATAGTGAGAGCGGAATTTCCCTGTGAAAAGGGGTGAATAAAGGGGAGGAGAAAGTTAGTGGGGAGGACATTTTGGGGAGAGGGACGCGGCGTCAAGAAAGTATTCCAACGAAGCCGCGCTCTCGCTCCGTTCCAGACGTAGCGGTACTAAATTCGCGGTTTCGCTTCTTGCGAAACGGCTCATTAAGTGCCAACGTCTTCCAAGGGGCTTCTTATGGAATACTTTCTTGACGCCGCTAGTTTGTGAGCTGCTCTGGGAAGAGGAATGGCTTAGATTTTTTGTCGTCAGGAAAAGAATTTAGGGGGTTTAACAATAACGTATCTATTATGAATCATATAGATATCTTATATTTCAGCAAGTGCAAGATATTTACCTAAATTTTAATTTTGTTACAGTAATAGATATTTTATTATTCCTTTCTTTTATAGATTTAATAAGTAATTGTAAAACCCTGAAAGCAATAGAACTACTGATTTTTATGAGTATTTCTTCCCTGTATTTCCTCACTGAAATTTCATAGATTACCGCAAGCTTCACTTTTTCAAAAGTAGAATAGCCAACTAATTAGCGGAGGCAAAGAAGTATTCCATAAGAAGCCTCTTGGAAGACGTTGGTACTTAATAAGCAGTTCCGTTAGGGGCTGCGAATTTAGTACCATTACGTCTGGAACGGAGCGGAAGCGCGGCTTCATTGGAATACTTCTTTGCCGTAGCGAACCTTTTTGATTTTCCCCATCATTTAATAGATCTAATAGATAATTTTGAAATTCTAAAACTTGTGAAAAATTTGGTAGTATGATAAAATTAGGAAATAAAGATAAAAAAATATATAGAATAATTTTTTTTGGTAGGGCTGATGGTATATTTGAATATATTTGAAGCGGATTATAGATTATTCTGACAAATTTTATGCTGCATTTGATAGCAGGGGGAGGAAGAAAATGATTTTTAGAAAAAAAGGGTATATGGTTGCTTTTTTGATTGTTATTTTGGTGTTTTTTAATAGCTGTGGAACTCCGTATGTAGGATCAGCAGATGAGGAAGTGGATAGGAAAAGTGGTATAGAAATACAGAAGGAAAAGGGGATACAGGAAGAATCTTCATTAGAGGAAACGGATACTCAGATAGAAACGTCATTACAAGAGGATTTTGAAACAAAAGAAGTTTCATTACAAGAGGAAGCTAGTGTTTTGGAAACGAATGGAGAAAAGAAGATACCTGAGAAGGCGACTTATATTTCACAGAATTTTTTAGATTTTCTTGAGAATACTTTAATGGAAGGAACAGAAATTGAAGAGATAAAGAGGCTTGTTTCGGATCGCTTATTGGAAGGAGAGGAATTATCTGCTTATGGTTCAGATCCTGTTGTGAAAGAGTATATAGAATATGTGGAAGGTTTAATAAAAGGAGGGAGTAGGTTTTTTATTGTTGATGGAGATAACGATGGTATAGAAGATATTTTTGTTTGGGCGAATAATGGAGGTTCTATAGGAAACAATTCTAGATATTTTCTGAAAGGACAGGAAGATGGAAGTTTTCAGTGTACCAGTGATATAGATGGCACTACACAAGAAATTGCTTTTGTGTCTTATGAAGGAAAAAATTATTTATTAGAAACGAGTTACAATTACAATCAGAAAGAATATGATGGTTTTATTGTAAGTTTATATGAAGAAGGGGAAGTAATAGAAACAATTTCTATTAAAAAGATGATGTTTTCTTATGAACCAGAAGTTATATATTGTATGGAAGGTTATGAAAAATTGGCAAAAGATTGTGCTGAGGCAGGAGAAAAAGGGTTTCGTAAAGAGTACAATTATGATATATGGGATTACCGAATAGGAAATGCAGAAGAGAAAGAAGAGGATTGGGATTCTGTCTGTGAAAGGTTGGGGTGGGATGCTTCATGGAGAGAGGACGTTTTTTCTTCTGATCTTAATAACAATGGAAAAGAGGAATGGTATTTAAAGGGGATTTCTTATCCAAGCACTCTTAACACGATTTGTTATTTAAATGAAAAGCTCTTTTTAGAGGAATATCCCGGGGAAGAAAAAAGTATTTTGGATACATATCAGTTGGAACATGAAGGAGTTCCTTTAATATTTTGGATAGATGAAGTGAATGGAAAAAGGGTGGTATGTCTTTTGTGTTATAAAGCAATGAAAAGGGAAATGGTATATGGATATTTAATTGAAAATGATAATGTGAATAAAGTGATGGAAATAAATTATATAGGAAAACCGGAGGCAGTTTATAATATTTATACGAAAGGAATTAATTATTATCATAATCCTTGGGGAGTGAAAGGATAGGAATTTATTCTCTTTAGAGGTTGGATAGTTCACAGAGAAAGAAAGCCCTCACCTAGATAGGTGAGGGAAAAGATTATTCCATGTCTAGATATAGATGCATTGGATAGGAAAGATATGCTACATCTTCCAATTTTTCAACGGTGATATAGCCTGCAGGTGCGTTTAAAACAGTGGGGATTCGGTTTACAATGGTTGCACAGGTGTGTTCAACAGTAGCTGGTTTTTGTACAAAGAATGTAGTATCAGGTTCGCCGATAATTTTCCAGTCACACATATCACCATCATCTGGTCCATATACTTTGCCAATACACTGTGTTTCAATAATTGGTCCTTGGAATGTTTCTGTTGTTACGACTGCGCTCATACCAATACAGTTGCCTTTGGGAATAGTAGTGCCTAAAGTTTCAGAATATAAGTCTTTGTCATAAAAATAAGGTACACATTTTTGTGTTTGGGATTTGATAGTCCACCCCATTTTATTACAAAGTGCTTCATTAGAATTCCATACATAAGAAGGTTCTAAAGTAGTGGGGTGTGCAATTTTTTCCTCAAATTCTTCAGGAGTCATGCCTGCACCGTGAGCTTCTGCCAGTGCCAGACCATAATCTTCTACATTATAGCTGACAGCACCTTCGATACGTTCAATTTTGTGAACGCCGCCTGCTACGCATCCGATCATATTGATCCAATAAATATCCTGCATACCTGCACCTACGATAGTACAACCATTTTCTTTGGCAAGTAAATCTAATTTATTGGTCAGAGCAGAAGAAGTAGTCCAAGGATAGATTGCTTCTTCACAAGTAGTTATCACATTAATACCACGGGATACACATTTTACAAAATGGTCATAACAGTCATCCATAAAGCTGAATAAGGTGACAACAGCGATATCGGCATCACATTCATCTAAAACAGCGTCCGCGTCATTACGAATTTTTACGCCTAACTGCATTCCTAAACCTGCATAATCACCTACATCCATACCTACTACTTCTGGATTTACGTCGATTGCTCCTACAATCTCAGCACCTTTCTCATAGAGATAGCGTAAGATATATTTAGACATCTTACCACAACCATATTGTACTACACGAATTTTTTCATAATTCATTTTTATTACTCCTTTCTTGAGATCATTATAAGTATTTCCAAGTATTGTTAATTTTAGTATAAGCCTTATAGAAGGTATCAAGTCAAGTGTTGATTTTATGTAGATGAAAAAGAAATAGGTATTTGAAGACGTAAGAACATTCCTCGTTCCTGCATATCCATAGGGACTTCTGCTACTACTTCACAGAGATAGTCGCCAATAATTTTATAGTGTTTTTTCTCTGCTTCTTCTAATAATTTATTGATGTATGCTTTTTCTTTTTCAAAACGATTACAATAAATACATAGATAAGTATTAGCTGGAATCATAGTAATTAAGTTATCTTGAACCAAACCTTTATCTACTAATACAAAAATTTCTGTGGAGTAATAATGATGGGCGAGCAACTGTTCTTTGCGAAGGATAGTCCCTGCATTCGTGTAATAAATGGGAGATAGTTGATGTGCGATTAAATTTTTCTTTACATCTCGAAGAAGTTTTTCGTACATATCAATGCCATAATCATAAAAATTAATACCAGAATCTATCATATAAATTAGACGTTTGGGGATATATTCTAATACAATAGTACCATCGGGAGGAGCACTTTCATACCACTCATAACTCTCTAACGTTCGCTCAATGGCACGGCGTTGATACATTAATTCTAATTCTTGACATTCTAACACTTTCAAATTTTTCTCTAGAAGCTTTTTAAATTGGGTGAGATCAAAATGATGTAGTTGTGTTTTTATTTCTTTTAAGGACATACCCAAGGTTTTCATTCGCTGAATCATATCTAGTTGAGCACTTTGGCGGATATCATAATAGCGATAGCCAGTTTCTGTATCCCGATGGATAGGAGAAAATAGACCTTCCCGATCATAAAGTCTAAGAGTCTGCTCAGAAATACCATTCATACGAGCCATTTGCCCGATTGTCAATTTATTCAAAGATGAAAAACACCTCGCTTTCCTTGTTGTTACTGAAATAATTAATGTAGAAATAGGTTATAGATTTTCAAAAACTTGATACTAAGTATAAAGTTTGATGAATGGGGATCTGAAAAATGATTTGTTCGTTTATTTATATAAAATAGATCATTTTGATAGAAATAGTCAATACTTTTTTATTTTGTTTTTCTGAAATAGTTTCGATTCTTGTTATTAATAATTGTATATGATATTAGATAGAAATTTATTGTAATAATTATTATAAGTCTATTCACAAAAAAGATTGGTTTTTATGAAATTTGAATATTCATAGTAGTTGTTGTAAATCTTTTGATTAGTTTACTACAATAAAATTAAAATAGAACGAATTATTTAGATATTAAAAAAACTAAAGGATTTTAGGGATAGTTTTTTATAATTCTCTATATATATTCTTAAATTTTTTTGTGCAATAATGTATAATATCCATCAATAATATTCTTATTCCAGTTCATTATTGCCTTCTGTTTATCCCCTACATAATTGAACATATCATTTATTATATGCTGTGTTATTGGATCAGTGTTTTCCTCATAATGAATTTCAGATAAAATAATTGAAAATATTGAGTCTATAAAATAAGCTAAATATGCAATATTCAAAATAATAAAATAGTCAAAATGTACACAATTTCCACTATATAAATAAATATCATCCCAAACTAACTCTTCCACTTCCAAGTCATATATTTGGAACAATTTATTACTACTATCACCAAAAACCAAACAAGTTGCACCTCTATGAATTATAGAATTACGTGTTTTCCTAATACCCTGAAACCATTTATCATTTAATATTTTATTTCTATCATCATCAATTAGACTTTTTAAATAGTCCAATTTCATATTATAAATTTCATCAGAAGTAAATTTTTTCCCATTCTCTTTGTATTTACTTCCTGAATAAACCACAACCATATCCAATATTTTGTAATAATATATTCAATGTATATCGCTACCGTTTCTCTATCATTATCTGATAGATTTTTATTTTCATTATATTTTGAATAGACTTCTTCAATATTTTGAATTGATAAAAAAATCTTCCTTATGTCCTGCCTAATTGCTTTTAAATAATTATCTAAATCAAATAATTGCTTATCTGTCAAATGAAAGTTATTACATATTTGCATTTTATACGTCAATAGCGTTGGAATATCTGTATTATTATATTTTTTATAAAACCATTTTATTATTTCAATATCGTTTACATTTGCTTCTATTATATTATCCATTATTTCTCCTTTCCATTTAATACATTATAGGCGTTTGCGAAACGCCAAAACCCACATAAATACGGGATTCTTTTTGTTACAAAATAAAACAACTCCTCACTG
>CANRVK010000109.1 GCA_947643285.1 uncultured Eubacteriaceae bacterium | reverse complement strand
TTTAAAACCAATAAAAATTGACGAGTTTACCGGATATAGATATTATAATGAAGATGATTTAAGAGCGCAGGGACAATTAGATGAGATGACTTTTGATGAATTTCGAGCACAGAATTCTGAGCCAGTAGAAATTGAATTGGAAGAAGACGATTCTATGTATAATGCGATTGCGATGGCAACAGGAATATCTTCTAATAGAATTTCTATTATGATAACAGAAATTCCATTTTTCCAAGGAAGTATAGAAGAAAGCTTCCAGATCGCAAACTATTTGCCGCTGATTGTGATGTTAATTATTTTGGCGCTTCTTGCCTTTGTAGTATTTAGAAGCACTAGAACAGTGGAAGTAGTGAAGACAGAGCCAGAAGTGTCCATAGATACTCTGTTAGCTGCAACAAATAACAATACAACAGAAGCACTAGAAGATATTGATCTGCAGGATAAATCAGAAGCTCGTAAAGCGATTGAAAAGTTTGTAGACGAAAATCCAGAAGCGGTGGCATTATTACTGAGAAGCTGGCTGGATGATGATTGGGAGTGATAGGTTATGGCTACAGCAAAACAAACAGAGATGAATGGAGTGCAGAAAGCAGCAGTTCTTTTGATCTCTTTAGGACCAGAGAAATCTGCGAGTATATTTAAACACTTAAAAGATGATGAAATTGAACAGCTCACATTGGAAATCGCGAATACAAGAAGTGTATCTCCCCAGACAAAAGAACAAATTTTAAGTGAGTTCTATGAGGTTTGTATCGCACAGCAATATATTGCAGAGGGTGGTATCAATTATGCGAAAGAGTTGTTAGAGAAAGCTTTAGGACCAGATAAAGCGGTATCTGTTATTAATAAATTGACTTCTTCTTTACAGGTTAGACCATTTGAATTCGTTCGTAAGACAGAACCTGCTCAATTATTGAACTTCATCCAAGATGAACATCCACAGACGATAGCGTTAATTTTGTCTTATTTGCCAGCGGGGCAGGCGGCACAGATTGTATCTGCTCTTCCGCCAGAGAAGCAGGCAGATGTAGCGAAGCGTATCGCACAGATGGATCGAACATCACCAGATGTAATAAAAGAAGTAGAACGAGTGTTGGAAAGGAAGTTATCCTCTTTGGTAAATCAAGATTATACGATTATCGGCGGTGTAGATGCTATCGTAGATATTTTAAATACCGTAGATCGTGGAACAGAAAAACATATTATGGAGAATTTGGAACTCGAAGAACCAGAATTGGCAGACGAAATCAGACGCAAAATGTTTGTATTTGAAGATATTTTATTGCTGGACGACAGAACCGTACAGAGAGTGCTGCGTGAAGTGGATAATAATGATTTGAGTATGGCATTAAAGAATGCGAATGAAGAAGTAAAGAGTCTTATTTTTAACAATTTATCCAAGCGTCTTGCTACTATGATACAGGAAGATATGGAATATATGGGACCTGTGCGTATGAAAGATGTAGAAGAAGCTCAACAAAAGATTGTAAATGTCATTCGTAGGCTAGAAGATGCAGGTGATATCGTAATTTCCCGTGGCGGAGGTGACGAATTAGTTGTCTAATTTATTAAAGGCGAATTATACCAAAAATGCAGGTTCTATGGTGATCGATAGCAATCATCTGGTAGCGGAAAAATTAGAAGCTATCAAAAAGACTTTGCTAAAAGAAGGTTCAAAAGATTTAGAACAGATACATGATGGTTTTACTTCTGGAATACGAGCAGAGGTGATAGAAGAACTGCCAAATCCGGAAGAAGAATTAAATCAGTTGAAAGAGGAAGCGCAAAAAGAAAAGCAAGAGGCAGAAACACTTTTGCAGCAGGCCAGAGAAGAAGCAGAGCAGATAAAGGTGAGCGCATCACAAGAGGCAGAACGGATAAAGGCGAATGCGATAGAAGAAGGAAAGAATCAAGGCTATCAAGAAGGAATGCAGAGAGCATTAGCAGAGATTGCAGCAGAAAAACAACAACTAGAAGAAGAAAGACAATATCAGCTCCAAGAATATGAAAGGCAAGTAAAGCAGATAGAACCAGAATTAGTAGAGGTTATATTAGAAGTCTTTCATAAAGTTCTTCCTGTAATGGGAGAAGAGAAAAAAGATATTGTACTACAGTTGGTGGATAATGCATTAGAACATATAGAGAGCAGCAAAGAATTTTTAGTTCGTGTAGCAAAAGAAGATTATGATTTTGTCAATGAACAGAAACAAATATTAAAAGAAAAAGTCCCAAATAGCAGCAATATTGAAATTATAAAAGATGCCACTTTAAAGAAAAACGAGTGTTTTATAGAAACAGATGGAGGAGTTTTTGATTGCAGTTTGGATATGCAATTAGAAAATTTGATTTCTGATTTAAAAGCATTATCGGTAGAATAGAAGTAAGGCGGGATACTGATGAATTGTAATTTAAACAAATACAAAAATTTAGAGGAAAAGTGCTATATAAAAAAGTTGGGAAGAGTGGTAAAATTAGTAGGTCTTACAATAGAAGCACTCGGTCCGAATGCGAATTTAAATGATTTATGTATTATTACATCAAAGGAAAATCCGAATCAGACTGTTCGTGCAGAGGTAGTTGGATTTCGAGATAAAAAAGTATTATTGATGCCCTATGGAAATGTGGAAGGAATTGGACCGGGAGCGATAGTAGAGAATACAGGAGCACCTCTCTTAGTTCCTGTGGGAGAAGAGATGTTAGGGCAGGTGTTAGATGGTCTTGGAAATCTATTAGATGGAGATGCACCGTTAACAAAACAAGGTTATTCGGCAGAAGCAGATCCACCAGATCCGATGCAGAGAGTGATCATTCATGAAGTTCTGCCATTAGGCGTGAGAGCGGTAGATGGATTGCTCACAGTTGGAAAGGGACAAAGAATTGGTATCTTTGCAGGAAGTGGTGTAGGAAAAAGTACATTATTAGGAATGTTCGCGCGCAATACAAAGGCGGATATTAATATTATAGCATTAATAGGAGAGCGTGGAAGAGAAGTAAGAGAGTTTATTGAGCGGGATTTGGGAGAAGAAGGCATGAAAAGGAGTATTGTAGTTGTGGCGACTTCTGATAAACCAGCTTTAGTCCGCAAAAAAGCGGCGAAAACAGCCACGGCATTAGCAGAATATTTTCGAGACCAAGGAAAAGATGTGCTGTTAATGATGGATTCTTTAACACGTTTTTCTATGGCACAACGAGAAATCGGGCTTGCTTCTGGAGAACCTCCGGTATCAAGAGGATATCCTCCCAGTGTATATAGTGAGATGCCGAAATTGTTAGAGAGAGCAGGAAATGGAGAAAATGGTTCTATTACAGGACTTTATACTGTTTTAGTAGATGGTGATGATTTTAATGAACCGATTACAGATACTGCGAGAAGTATTTTAGATGGACATATTATGTTATCTAGAAAGATGGCACATAAGAATCATTATCCTGCGATTGATATCATGCAGAGCATATCACGTTGTATGAGCCAAATTGCGACAAAGGATCATAAAAGGGTAGCAGGAAAATTAAAGTCTGTGATGGCGACTTATGCAGATGCAGAGGATTTGATTAATATAGGAGCATATAAACCCGGGTCTAATAAAAATATTGATTATGCAATAGAAAAAATAGAAGCAGTAAATGCATTTTTAACACAAGATGTAGATGAAAAGGTCAGCTTTGAGGAAACTTTAGAAGCATTGGAACAGATTTTTGAAGGAGATGCTTAAATAAAAAAGTCATAATATTTTTGTGGCATTATGGAGGCAGTTATGGTAAAATTCCGATATAGTATGCAAAGTGTATTAGATATTAAATATCGATTGGAAGACCAAGCAAAAGGAGTTTATGCCGCTGCAAAACTTCGTTATGAAGAAGAGGTAGAAAAAAAGGAACGATTAGAAGGGCAGAAGAGGAGATATGAAGATGCACTTCAAAAGTTGATGTTAAATCGATTGGATTTTCGAGAGATTCAATTTACGAAAACAGGAATTGAAGCAATAGAGGATGCGATTAAAAAGCAAAAAAGAGCAGTTGCTATCGCGAAACATGAGATGGAAGCTGCGAGTGAAAGGTTAAGAGAGCTGATGGTGGAAAGAAAAACGCATGAAAAATTAAAAGAGAAGGCGTTAGAAGAATATCAAAAGGAATCTCTGGATGTGGAAAGAAAGGAAACCGATGAAATTGTCAGTTATCGTTTTAACAATCCAAAATAATATATTCCATAGAAATAGGTGAAAAAAATGGCGAAAAAAGAAAAAATGGAAAATAAAGAAAATGAATTGAAAGAAAATGGAGAAGAGTCCGGCAGTAAAGCGCTCACCATTGTTTTTGCAATATTGACAGTTATCATCTGGCTTGCGATTTTTGCCGTCTTAATTAAGCTGGATTTCGGTGGATTTGGAAGCAAGGTTTTAAGACCAGTATTGAAAGATATTCCTGTGATCAATAAAATATTACCAGAGCCGACAGATGAAGAAATATTAGAAGAAAATAATTATAAATTTAACAATCTTTCGGAAGCGATAGACTATATTAAAGAATTAGAATTAGAACTCGCTAATTATCAACAGGCGCAGGGAACAGATGGTGAAATGATTGCAGAATTGAGGCAAGAGATTGAGCGTTTAAGAGTATTTGAAGCGAATCAGGCGGCATTTGAACAGGAAAAAGAACAGTATTATAATGAAGTGGTTCTAGGAAATGGGGATCAGGTGGCAAGTGACTTCGCAAGATGGTATGAAAATATAGATTCTGCTACAGCAGAAGAGATTTATCGACAGGTGATAGAAAAAGAGAAATTAGATCAGCAGTTACAAGATTATGTGGAAGGTTTCAGCAAGATGGATGCAGAAACGGTTGCTCTCATTTTCCAAGAAATGACAGGAGATTTGGACACCGTGATCAAAATATTGAGCACGATGGATGCCAAAAAGAGAAGCGCTATTTTAAGTGCATTGGCTGTAAATGATGCTGTTTATGCAGCGAAAATCACACAGCTTTTAGCACCTTAATATAGAAAAGTGTCATAATGACATGAATTATTTTATAAAATTTAAGAGGAATAGAAAGGAGGAAAAGATATGGCGATTATTCAAAAAGCAACGGACGCGATGAATCTGTTAGCTTCACAGCCGAGCAATGCAGTGAAAACTGGAAGTAAAAATCTGGATTTTCAAAAGGTCATGGAAACAACTGGAACAGCAGATAAAACTACAGGAAAACAACAGATGAATCAGAAAGATGAAAAAGTGAAAGTAGCTGGCAGTGCAAATGATCTGATGAAGGATAAGCTGGCAGCGGTGAATAATAAGTCCGTTGTGGCAGAGGAGAGCGTTCCAGAAGAAGAGGTGCTCGCATCTGTACAAGTGTTACTGCAGAATATCAAGGAACTCATTCAAGATGCATTTCAGATCACAGAAGAAGAATTATCAGATGTGATGGGAAAGATGGAAATTACAGATATGGATTTATTGAATCCACAGGTGATTTCTGATTTAGCGGTTGAGATTAGCGGTGCAGAAAATGCGCTGGAATTATTATTTCAGCCAGAATTTACAGAAACTTTAAAAGAGCTGCAAACGAATATTAATACTGTAAAAGAAGAAGTATTTTCTAAACTTCATGTGACAGAAAAAGAAGTAGTACATATGATAGAAACAGTGGCGGCTAAAGAAGAAGGAATTTTAAACAAAGAGGTAAAGACAGACCCTGCTTTGGAACAGGGGAAAGAGGTTCAAAAGGCAGAAGTGGAGAATGTACCAAAAGTTGTCCAGACAGAACCAACAGATTCTGAACAAAAAGAGATGTCTTTTCAATCAGAGGATAAGAAGGATTTTAAAGGAACACAGCAGACCTTAGCGGAAAGTGTGATAAGTAATTTAGAACAGGCGATTACAGAAGCTATGCCCGCAGATATCTCAGAAGTGGATGCAGAAAAAATTGTAAGACAGGTGATCACACAAATCCAAGTATCAGTAAAAGCAGATACCAGTTCTTTTGAAATGCAGCTCTATCCAGAACATTTAGGAAAAATCAGTCTTCAGATAGCCTCTAAAAATGGAATAGTGACTGCACAGATTGCGACAGAAACAGAGATGGCAAAACAGGCATTGGAGAGTCAGCTCATCACATTAAAAGAGAATTTGAATCAGCAGGGAGTAAAAATAGAGGCAGTAGAAGTTGTAATCGCTAGCCATGAGTTTGAACGGAATTTAGATAGTCAGGCAAATGGAGAAGAAGAGAACAAACAAAATGGAAATAGACAGCACAGAAAGATAGACTTTGATATCATGCAGGCTTCAGAAGAAGAATTAACTCCAGAAGAAGCGATTATAAGAGAAATGATGTTAGCAAATGGAAATAAAATCAATTATATGGCATGATGAAAAGGATTTGAAATTAAAATTGGAATTAAGAAAGGAGAGATTTTTATGATAACAGCACCCGTAGATGAAAAAGGAAATATTTATGCAGGTTCTACAAAGGATAATACCACAGAAAGCACTGTCGGTAAGGGAACATTAGGAAAAGATGCGTTTTTAAATCTTTTGGTAGCACAGATGAAATATCAAGATCCCTTAAATCCTTCTTCCGATACAGAATGGATTTCCCAGATGGCGACATTTTCTTCTTTGGAACAGATGCAGAATATGAATAGTACACTGATGAATACACAAGCGCTTAATTTAGTGGGTTCTAGTGTTATTATGAAGACAGAACTTTCTACAGGAGAGAGCACATTAGTGGGCGGAACAGTGGACTATGTTGTGATGCAGAATGGAAAGGCTTATTTAGCGATTAATGATGGCTTATATTCTATTGACGATTTAGATACCGTAGCAGATGAAGAGTATTTGAAGAAGTTAATTGCTGCTGGAACAGTGACAGATGGAAATAAAAATGATTCTGAGAATACAGAGGGTACAGGTTCAACAGAGGACACAGACTCAAATGAAACGGAAAATGAATCAGGAAATGAAACAGAATAAAATTTAAAGTTAATAGAAAAAGAAAGTTAGAATAGTATAAGAAGAGGAGAGTATGAAGGTATGGAAATCAATCATAATTACTCTTCCATTCAACAGGCAGCAGGACAATATTTCAATACAAGTGCGAAGAAAGTAATTTCTAAGACAGAACAGAATACAGAGAGCGCATTTGAAAAGATATTATTAGAGAAGCAAAGACAGGCGGTTGGAGAGTTAAAATTTTCTAAACATGCGGATAATCGTCTGGCACAGAGAAATATTAGCTTGTCTGAAGAACAAAGAAAACGCTTGGAGGATGGAACTGAAAGAGCGCGAAAAAAAGGAATTAAAGAATCACTTGTCATAGTAGACGAATTAGCATTTATTGTGAGCATTTCTAATAATACCGTGATCACTGCGATGAGTCAAAAAGAAAGTGAAGATGCAATTTTTACTAATATAGATGGAGCTGTCATTATATAGCTGGACCGAAATGGAAGCGGATATCCCGGAATGATAGATGGGATAAGGCAGCAGAATTTAAGGAGGGTCATTCATTATGATGAGATCATTGTTTTCCGGCGTATCCGGATTAAAAGTACATCAAACAAAGATGGACGTTATCGGTAATAATATCGCTAATGTGAATACGGTTGGGTTTAAATCCAGCAATGTCACATTTACAGATATTTTCTATCAGACGACACAATCTGCGAGCGGACCAAATGCAGAAACAGGTGCAGGTGGACAAAATGCAAAACAGATTGGTTTAGGTTCTACGCTGGGAGTAATTTCACAGAATATTACCGGACAGGGCGGTGCTCAAAGAACAGATAATCCTTTTGATATGATGATCAATGGAGATGGATTTTTTGTTGTAAATAAAGGCGGACAGAATTATTTTACAAAGGCTGGTAATTTTACTACAGATGAAGCTGGTACTTTGGTGAATGGAGCTGGTAATACCGTTATGGGCTGGCAGGCAGATGATGATGGAACTATCATCAAAGACCGTGTGAGCGCTCTGAGAATTATGGCACCAGAAAATCTGACCGCAGATCCGACAGCGACTACACAGTCAGAAGCATCTGGAAATATTAATAAAGAGGATAGTGCTTTTGCTAATGCAGAACCCATTAATCAGTATGTTCCATATAGTATGAAGTTTTTTGATGGATTAGGATATGAATATGAAGCCATGTATCATATTAAAAAAGAAGGCGATGGCGTATATTCTATGAATCTGTATAATATTACCTATGATGGAAAACCTGTAGAGAACTTAGAAGCTAAAAAGGTAGATGCTACTGCAGACGATCCAGCTAAATATGAATATTTAGGAGATCCCATTTACTTAAAATTTAATACTACAGGAAATACCTTAAAACAGGCAGCAAATGGAACAATCATTCCTGATGACGATACGACTACAACAATAGCTACTACGGTAAAAGCAGGAGGACTAATAGGAATTTATGAAAACAAGGATGATATTATACAAAACAACGGTGCAGTAGTAGCTATTCCAGATTTACCAGCATCTCAAGGAAAAAGTTTCACTCTGCCAATTTCCACTATGATGGCAAAAAATGCAGATGGTACAGATACCACTACAAATGCTTTCCCAGCAGGAGCAGACGTAGTAGTTTCTATGGCGAAAGTTACCAGTTATGGCAGTTCCTCTACGATTAAATCAGAAAAAGGTATTGATGGAATCGGAAAAGGAAAAGCAGTAGGAAAGATGTCTAGTATCGGTATCCAAACAGATGGTAGAGTTGTTGCAAACTATTCTAACGGAGATACTAAGGTGTTAGGACAGATTGTAGTGGCTAAGTTCAACAATCCAGCAGGTTTAGAGAAAGTAGGAGAAAATCTTTTTACTACTACATTGAACTCTGGAGAGTTTGATGGTGTTGGTGAGGATATCACAGCCAGTGGTGATAAGTTCAGCACAGGTGTTTTAGAGATGTCCAATGTAGATTTATCTACAGAATTCACAGAGATGATCACAACACAGAGAGGTTTCCAGGCGAATTCTAGAATTATTACGACATCAGATACTATGCTAGAAGAGTTAATCAATTTGAAACGATAACAGATAATGTATGAGGGAAATGGGACGGGAGAAGTCACCGCCCTGTTCCCTTTTTCTTAATGGAGAAAAAAAGATATGATAGAAGTGACAAAGTTAAATGAAGAAAAACTGATGATTAATTCAGATTTAGTAGAAACAATAGAAGAAACACCAGATACGGTACTGACCTTTTCTTCTGGAAGAAAATTAATTGTGAAAGAAAGTAGACAAGAAGTCAGAAATTTAGTAATATTATATAAGCGAGAATGTAATGTCGGTTTACAGAAACTGTGAACAGATTTATACATAGATTTTAACAACAAAAAATAAAATCAGCCGGAGGCTGATGAACAATAGGTAGGTGGATGAGGATGGATATAGCTACTCTTGTAGGATTGCTGATATGTTTAGCGTGTGTAATTTTGGGTATTTCAACTGGACCAGATAAATGGGCGAGTTTCGGAAATTTTTATGATTTACCATCAATATTTATCACTTTTGGTGGTTGTATAGGTGAGATTCTCGCATCGAACAGTATTGCTACTTTCTTAGCTGGCTTAAAAGGACTTGTATTGTCTTTAAAGGGAGTGAAGTTTGATGAGGGAGAGATTATAAAAAATATTATTGATTTATCCAATATTGCACGTAAAGAGGGTTTACTCGCATTAGAAGAGGCTGCTAATAACATGGAAGATGAGTTTATCAAAAAAGGAATACTTCTGATTGTAGATGGTACAGATCCGGAATTAGTTCGAGGGATCATGGAAACAGAGCTTTCTTGTGTGGAAGATCGTCATGGGGAAGTTATCACATTTT
>CANRVK010000108.1 GCA_947643285.1 uncultured Eubacteriaceae bacterium | reverse complement strand
TACTATTTTTTTTGTTATTTTATTTATCTTTTGGTTTTTGTTTATATGTTTTGAGAGTTCAGTATAATTTTCTAAATTGTTTTGTTTTGCTATCTTTAATGTTTTATATACTATTATTCCTACTATTATTTGTGAAATTACTATTCCTATTATTCCGTTTATCCCATATATCCCAAAGAATAGGTATATTTCTTTTCCGTGATGCAAATCCTGCACCTATTATTGTTCCAATGATTACAAATAAAACTTTTAATATATTTTTCGTGATGACTTTTTTGGGATGTTAAGATAGGAGGAAATTATGCAAGAGTTTTCTGCAGAATTTAGTAAAATGGTGAATTATGGTTTTTTAGGGATTTATAGGAGATTGTCTATTCCCGAAGAAGATTTACAAACAAGATTTGTTCCAGCTTTAACAAAAGCATGTGGAATTGGTGCATATTTAAATTTTAAGTATAATTTAAAAGAAGCAGAGAGAAGAATTTTACCAGAAACGGAAAGAGAAATGTTTAAAATGTTTGAAATGCCATTAGAGGAAATCATAAATAAACTGCCTCAAGAACTAATAAATCAGATTCAGGAAGAAACAGATTTATATGGAATAGGAGCATTGTTTGAAAGTATAGATGATGGAAAGGGTGTATTAACAGAAGATGGATATGAGATGCGTTCTAATCGTGCAATTTATAAATCTATTAACTGTCTAGAACAAATGGGGGAGTATGATGGGCAACAGATTTTTGAGGAGCTGTGTAAAGGAGAATATAGAGAGAAACGGGTATTTTTAGAAAATCCAGACAATGTATATATTCCAGACAATTCTATTTATCAGAGTGATACTCAACAAAAATTTATAAAGTCATTTCCAGATTTGTTTGAGAGATGTTATCAACCTAATAGGAGATTAAGCATATACCGTTGTAAAAGGTGTGGAATGATTTTAAGAGAACCAAGATTAGGAGTATTTTTGTGTGTATCAAAGAAATGTAATCAGTTTTTAGATGAAAAGGTTGAGGTGGAAATGCATGGAGCAGGTCGGATAATGAATGATGTTACAGCACGGAATATATTTTATCCGGGACAGTTAGAACGATCAATAAAAGAAGTTTTAGATGTAGCAATAAAAAAGGGGACAGTTGATAGATATGAATTGTGGCCGGGAAAATATGAAGGAATATATGATACATGGGATTTTAAAGTTTATTTAAAAGATGGGAGAATATGGTTATTAGATGCGAAGGATGTGGAAAATCCACATTGGATTATCATAGATAAAAGAGAATTTTTAAAAAATGCGGATTTTATTTATATTGTTCCCAACGATAAGCCAAAGGTCTATTTAGAACAGATCAATAATAATACAAGATGCTTAAATGAAGCTAGGTGTATTAGAGTAAAAGATTTAAAAAAAATATTAGAGGTAAAAGAAAAAAATGCGTAGTATAAATGAAATAAAAAAAATAGTAGAAGACAGCATGGATATTTCATTTGAAGCTAAAAAATTTGTTCAAATAGAAATTCTCTTCCGATTATGTGAACGTATAGGTATTACTAATAATGTGAATAAATTTTATATGTTGTTATCAAAAAGCGATATAATATATGAAAAAGAGTTCACTAATGATAATTATTTATTGATGAATGCTAAAATTTTATTAAAAACTTTAACTCATGCAAAAGTGTATCAAGATACATTAAAAGAATATTCTTTGAAAGATAATTTGAAATATTGCTTTTATATTATAGAAGATAATTGTTTGAAAAGAAACCTGAAAATACCAGAACTATATGAAGATAGACTTTATGATTACGATATGGTGTTAGATACAAGAGAAATTGGTGTGGTAAAAGATAAAGAAAAAACAAAGAGTACAGATATCTATATTGTGAAGACTGCTTCAGAACGAGATACATACATTAAATTTGAAACATTAAATATAAAAGATACAGAAAATAAAATCTGTTCTAAAAAAGATGAAAAAATTTTCGTATCAATTAAAGATATTATGAAAGCTGCAGATAAAATTGATAAGATGGAAAAAACAAAATATAGGAGAAGAATTTTAGAGAACAATATTTATAATACCAGCAAAGGAAAAAAAGAAAAAACAGAAGAATTTGTAATGAATGGCGTGATAAATATGGTAGGACAAGTAGGGGCGGGAAAATCAACATTTGCAGATGCATTAGGAGTTGAACTAATGGATTCTTCTTATCGTATTGTTATGATTCTTCCTACAGTTGATTTAGTATTGAAGAAAGCAGAATTATTTAAAAAAATGGGATATAAAACATGTACATTAATTGGAAATTATGGTAGAAATGAGCATATTGATAATCAAATGCGTGGAAATCATTTTTTAACAGAATATATTTCGGCAGAGTTACAACAACCATGTATGTTAAATTTTCTTATTCATGAGCCAGATGTCGTAATAAAATATGGACAAGAACCATGTGTAAAATTAAAAAAGTTGAATGATAAAAATCCTAAAAGAACTTATATTTGCCAATACTACGATTTCTGTCCAAGAACACAAAATGATAGAAATATAGAAAATGCAGATATTGTAGTAACAACATTAGAAGGATTTTGCTTGTGTAATTTCGGTAAAAATAGAAAAAATTTTTTACAATATGCGATTGAAAATTTTGATTTAGTGGTTATGGATGAAGTCGATAGCATAGTATGTGCTTTAGATTCTATTTTTGCTCCTAATATTCCTATCAATGAATATTTAAAAAGTACTTTAAATTATCGAATGGAATATAAGAAAAGTAGTTTAAATGATAAATTACAAAGAGATAGAAATGAACAAGAGTTTATTCATAAATTAGATGAATTGGAACATTTAATGATCGATATTAGCGATGATGTAAAAAAGAATAACACAGATTGGTCGAAAAACGATTTAAAAGATTTCTCAGCTATATCACTGTTAAATAAATTAAAGCTTGATACCCAAGATGAGATACCTCAAGATATATGGAATGTATTTTATAATTTGTCAAAACTACAAAATACAGATAGAGAGATAGAATTATTAAATAGTGTAGAAAATAGAAGAGTATCGACTTCCTATATGATTGATAAAATATCAGAAATTATTAGTAATGGAAATATAAAAAAGAAACAGATAGCAAAAAAAAGATGTGAAGAACTTAACCATAAAATATGGAAAAAATTTCTTTTTATACTTAAGGTAATAACATTTGAGCAATTATATAAAACATTATCTAATTTAATAGAAAATATGAATGATGTTTCTGTGGAATTAAGAAAGATATTAAATTGTAATCTTAAAGAACAACAGAAACTGATGCCAAATGCTCCCATTGGAAACATGTTATCTATTGAAATAAAGGATAATGAAATGTATATAAAAAAGCAATTTGCATTAGGACGTACACTTGCATTAAAATTGCCCTATTTAATATTAGACAAAGAGGGAAATCCAAAAGGAGCGAATGTTTTATTAATGTCTGGTACAGGATATATGCCAGGTTCAGATAGATATCATATTAGTGATAAGGTAGATTATATTATTGAAGCAGAAGAGGAAAAAAGAGAATATATTACACAAACGAAAGTAAGAAATATTAGGAGTAATATTCGTGTATCGGGTGCAAATCCAAAAGATAAAGATAAAAATTTGAGAATATTAATAGAAGAAATAGAAAGCAATATTATGAAATGTATAAGTAGAGATGAGAAAATATTGATGATAGTAAATGATTATAATCAATGTAAAGTTGCATTTAAATCTGTAGAAAAAATACTTAATAAAAATAAATCAGATTACGAGGTGTTCTATTTAAAATCGGATAAAGGAGAGTTTGAAGGTATAGAGAAGGAAAATGAAATACAAAGACGTGATATTACAAAATTTAAAAAAGAAATATTAATTGCACCAGCTTGTGTAATAGAAAGAGGTTATAATATTGTAGACTATTTAGGAAATTCATGGTTTGATACAGTTATGTTTTTGGTAAGACCTATGAGTAATCCTAATGACTATAATATTCATGTACAGCGCGTTAATGGTTATATTATGAATCATTTTACGGAGTTATCTTATACAGATAGAATTTCAGTGATGGATCAAATAAGAAAAGAGGCATTTCATAGATATATAAGATTAGAAGCAGTAAAAGGAGGGTTAGCAGATTTAACAGAAGATATGCAGGTTGATGCGATAGCTTCATTGTTTGTAGTGATTGAACAAGTATTCGGGAGGCTTTGCCGTTTAGGCAGTACTTTAAAGAAAAAATATCCTACAATTTATTGGGTTGATGGAGCTTTTAATGCAATAGGAGAAAGTAAGTTTGACACTTTAAAAGAGTTAGAGAAGTATTTGAATTATTTAATGAAAAAAAGTAAAAATCCTATTGTAGCTGAAACATTATATGAACCATTTTATAAAGCATTAAAAGGGGAGAAACCATGAGTGAAAGTAAAGAGAAGTATTTAATTCCATTAACAATAGAATTAAATAAATGTATAGAAACAGAAGTATATTTTTTAAAATTGCCATTATATATAAAAGAGAAACTCATACAATTAGAAGAATTATCTAAAAGCGAAAGAAACAATAAAGAAGAACTTATACAAGAAAAATATAATTTACCATTAAATTCATTAAAGAAAATGTTGATATCTTATTTACCAGGAGTTTGTGATATGAAAGGGATATCTATTAATACAGATGAGAATGATGACAGATGGTTAATAGCAACAGAAAAAATAAATACTAATTTAGTTGTTAAAATTTTTAAAATATGGATTGAAAACTTTTATATTAAAGAAATAGAAGAAAATAAGAAGACAAATAATGAAGAGGCTATAAAATTTGCAAAACAACTAATCGAAGAGGTATTGAAAGATCCATTTGAAAAATATACTTATTCACAAAAATTGGTATTATTTGATAATGGAGAAGTTATGGATAAAGATGCCTTTTCTCTATTTCCATTAGTTGCAGTAAATAATATCATAGGAACAGATATAGTAATTAATGGTAAAAAGTCACACTGGATGTATTCTAATAAAAATGAAATAGTAACAGATCCTTTGTCATATAAAGACGAAAAAGAAGAAGATTATTTTTCTTTTGTAGCCACTTTTAGTGTACAAACTTTACCTCCTTTCAGCAAACCATACCTCAACATAAAATTATCTTCAAGAAGATGGATTAGTAAGAATGAAAGTGGAAAAGAACCATTTTATCAGGACAGGAAGAGTGTTTATATAAGAATTGATAACAATAAACTTCAAAAAATACGTGCTAAATATAATTCTAAATCTAAACAAACAGAATGGATTAAAACAGATATAGAATCTTATTATGCGATATATAAATTTGATAATAGGGACAAAAATATCGTAGATAATGAGTTGAAATATATAGATATAATAACCGAACCAAAAAAATTTATGAATGGAAGATCTGAAAAAGATATATATATTCCATTTGAGTATGGAATGAAAGATGAAAACAGACAGATGCATAATCAGGAAGCTGGAATTACACACATGGATAGATGTGAATTATTTAAAAATATTATGGAAAATTTAAAAGAGTTTTCATCTGAAATTAAGAAAGCAATACATGTCGCAGGAAATGATACAATTTTAAAGAGTTTTTTTGATGAGGAATTTCAATTATTAAAAAAGGGAAATTTGATAGAAGAGTTTCAAGAAATGATAAAAGCTATTTGTGGTAGAGAAAAAATGGTTATTGAAGTTTGTTATTCTTCAGGACAAGAAGATTTAAGAAATGAATTAATAAAAATATTAGAAAAGCATTTAATAAATACTAATATTGAAATTAAAATGTGTAACTTAAGGGATCTTACAGAGGGTTTAGAGTATATAGATGATTCAAAAAATAAAGAGAATGGAAAGAAAAATTTAAAAGGATACAATAAAAGAATAGAGGAAATAAAAGAAAAAATGGGTATGACATCTAAAATTACAATATCCATTATAATTATTCATCAACCAAGTTATTATAAATTAGAAAATAGAGAAGATAAAAGAGTTGATCCGAAAAATGCTTTGCGTGTAGGTTTTGCTAATACGGGAAGGTTAACACAATTTATTACTATAGAAGCATATAAAGAAGCAGAAAAAAAACGGTTGAAAAGCATAGAAAATAAAAATGGAAGAAATAAAGATGGAAAAATTAAAAAAACATATGCTTTTAATATGAATCTTAAAAATACAGTTTTAGATGTATATCGACAATTAGGAATTCATAATAGCTTAGTGAAGTCTGAAAAGAAATCAACATTAAATAAGAAAATCGCTGTTGGAATATATATATGTAGTTATAAGAAATTATTCAATGATATAATCATAACACCATTACCATTAATTATATCATGTAATTTGGTAACTCATGAAATTAATGTGGAAACAAAAATTGTAATAATATCAAATTTAACAAATAAACAAGAAGGCGTAGAATATATTAATTGTGCATATAATGAATTTCCAATTCGGTTTAGAAAAGTAATAGAAAAAATTAAAAGTGGAAAAAAATTGCAAAACTCAGAGGGATTTCTTATAAATTGGTTTGAAAATTTAGAAAAAGATAAAAATTATGAAATTATGGTTACAGCAGATGAAAAGTTAGAAAAAATTATAAAAGGTATCACTAATAAAGATATAAAAAATAATTATAATACAAAAACAGGTTATATTTCCAAGATGTGGATTGACAGTAGTTTAAAATATGATGTAGAGTTTAAAAAATATTATAATATTGACTTTTTAAGAATAAGAGTTAATAATGATGTTCCAGATTATATTCCATGTGAAGATGAAACCAATGAGAAATTTCAAAATATTTCAGGAGTATATGAATTTGATAAAGTATATTATTCCCAAGATGTACGACCTTTTTCAGAAGATAAAATTTTTAAATTTAGTAATACAAAATTAACAGATAATAGTGCTTTTTTACATAGAAATATTATAGAAATATACCCTATATATATTAGCAATGATATAAAAAAATTAGATTGTGTAAAAGATATACATAACCTTCGTAGTGCATCCATACAATATGAAGCTGCAAAAACTATTTTACCAATGCCATTACATTTAGGAAAATTGCTTGAGGAATATTTTATATAAAAATTATAATATAAAGTATTATCTTGAAAAATGATTAATGATACAAATTTTATTATAATAATAATTAAATTATAAAAGAGTTAATACAAAAGACTTTTAATTATTATTAATTATTACAGTTTTGCATATAATAAAGGATATTATTTACAACTTAGTGGTATTAGAAACAAAGGAAGATGCTTCAAGTAATAAAACTCCAAAGCGATTTTTGCTTGAGAAAGATTGAAAAAATTAAATACATTACTTACCTTAAAGAGAATTTTTTGAATAAATATTTATCAATAGAGATAATCTTTTATAGGGAGGAAAGTGTTTATTAATAAATTAAGGAGAACATTAAAATGAAAGTAACAGTAAATAGTATAACAGGGTTTGAAGATGCTTTTGCCACAATGTATATCAGCAAACGCTCTTGGAATCCGGAAAAAGATAATCAAATAAGAGAGATTGTGGCAAATTATGTGGATAGAAATGGAAAGCCTGATAAAGATGCAGAAAAAGAAGTGAAAGAAGAATTTGAAAAAATGTTAGAAATGGCGCTCAGAATGGGAAAAAAACATATCACTATTTTGCGTTATATTGATATCAGCATTACAGTAGAAGGACTCCACAGAGGCGCTCAAGATGATTTTGATGCACATGCGAGAAGGCTGGACAACCGTATTATCCGCAGCAGTACCAGATTAGCTGAATTTGGAGAAGAAATGTCAGACTGGTATAAAGATAAAATTATTACGACAGATAAGGCATGTGAATTAAATGGTATTATATTACCTTCAGAAATAGAGAAAGATGGAAAAAAATATATAAAGGCAGTAAATGGCTATATCAGGGAGGATTTAAAAGATAATAAAGATGTAAAAAGAGGTCTTTATATGTTAAGTATTCCCAGTAATTTCATTACAAAATGTAATTTAACAGAGTTCAGCCATATTTTCAAGGAGCGAAATCGAGATGGGGGAGCGAATCCAGAATTAAAAGAATGTGTGGAAGAAATGGTAGTTCAGATGAATCATTGGCATCCACAAATAACAAGAGAATTATTATTAGAGATAAAAAATTAGAAAAGATTGCTTTATAAATATACTAGAATATTGATGACTTTAGTCATGGGAGATTCAGAAAAGTATGAAAAATATATGAAATTTATAGAAACGCTTTCTTTTTTTCAGAAAATGTGGTATAAAAAAGTGTGCATGATAATCAGGAAAAGATAGAGAGGAAGATATTTTTCTTATCGAAAAAAAGAAAGGAAATGAAAAAATGAAAAAGAATTTTAAAATAGCGATGATTGGACTTTGTGCTGCTATCATGTTAGCAAGCTGTGGAAATAAAGAAAATACAGAACCTACAACGGAAACAAATGTGACTACAAATAATACACAAGAGCAGGAAACTGCTACTTATACAAGAAAAAGTGACTATAGCGAATATGTGACATTAGGACAATATAAAGGAATAGAAGTGAAACCCATTTCTATCACAGAAGAAGACGTTACAGAAAGAATTAATAATACTTTCCGAGATACGGTACAAAATGGAGATACCGTAAATATTGATTATGAGGGTCTTTTAGATGGAGTAGCCTTTGAAGGAGGTACAGCGAAAGGAGCAAAGCTCACCATTGGCTCAAATTCTTTTATTGAAGGGTTTGAAGAACAGCTAATAGGAGCAAAAATAGGAGAAACGAAAAATTTGAATTTATCATTTCCCGATCCATATGAACGTAACCCCGATCTAGCTGGAAAAGCGGTAGTATTTGTAGTAACAGTAAATGGCATAGAAGGCATAGAAGGCGCAGAATTAAATGAAGATTTTGTAAAAAATAATACAGAATTTGCCAATGTAGATGAATATAAAGAGAATGTAAAAAAGACATTAGAAAGTGAAAAAGAAACAGAAAACTTGAGAACTGTTTGGCAGATTGTGAAGGAAAATGCAACCATCAATAAATATCCTGAAGAAGAATTAAACTTTTATATCACTCAAATGAAAGACTATTATTTACAAATATCAAGTCTGTATGGGATAGACTTTGGAACATTTTTAGCGAGTATGCAGATGGATGAGAGTTCATTTGATCAAGAATGTCAAGATTATGCAAAAGATATCGTAAAAGAACAGATGATATTGACAGAGATAGCCAGATTAGAAAATATTGTGGTGAATGATGAGGAATATAGAGCAGAAATTGAAAAAAATTTAGATGGAACAAATAATACAGAAGAAGATTTATTGCAATATTATGGAGGAGAGGAAGGATTCCGTGAAACTATTACATTCAATAAAGTATTTGACTTTTTATTGGATAACGCTACTACAATAACAAATGAATAGGATTCACGATTTTTTCACAATTCCATCAAAAAATCGTCACATTTAATTAGTATTTTATAAGAGTACTATTTATTATATAGATAGTAAGAAATCCTTCGCTTTTAAGGTGGAGGAATGAATTGCCCAAAAGTAAGTTTAATAGTAGTGACAGGCGAGAAAGTAAGCGAGATAACCTTTTCACTGGTATGAGGCAATTCACGTCACTAACGCGGTACGGTTTTGCTTTACTGCCGCGCTGATATGCAAAGCTTTTTCATACTCATACCCGACAACTAACCACTGTCGGGTATCCCCCTTAAAAAATAATTTTTAAAATTTTTCATAAATAAATCCTTTCGTATGTCATAGGCGGAAACCCACTACCTTTAGGTGGTGGGTAGTTGACTTTCAAGTATCCTGAATTGTAACTTATTTGTTACTATTCAGGCTTTAGGGTATAAAAATAAATAATTTTTGCCAAAACATATAG
>CANRVK010000107.1 GCA_947643285.1 uncultured Eubacteriaceae bacterium | reverse complement strand
CGTCTTCCAAGGGGCTTCTTTTGGAATACTTCCTTGCCTTCGCTAGACTGTTGACTATTCTAATCTGAGAAAAGCGAATTTCACAATAACAAATCAAATAAAAAGTCTGAACTGTTACCATTTTATAATCATTTTTATATTTAAGTACTATAGCAAAAAAGGATTGCGGTTCAGCCATTTGTTTTTGATAAATATGAAATATGTTTTTTTACCTCTAATTTTTCTTAAAAAAAGAGGCTGTTACAAAATGAATATTAAATACTAAATATTGTATATATAATAGAAACTTATATCCATATATAGTATAAAATTTTTATTTTGCAACAGCCTCTTTTATTTTCATCTTTTTCCTACTTTAATATAAATCTTCTCTTTATAAGACATAATACCATCAAAGGTTCTAATTCTACGAAACCACTTTTGGTATTAACATTTTGATAGGCTTTTCATCAATTTCTAATATTCTATATCTTCTAAAAATAAAAATGTAAATTTTCTACCTTAAAATAATTTAAATCTCTTTACTAATTCATCTAACTGCACGGACTTATCAGATAAATTTATACTAATTGCAGAATTTTCTTCTGAAGAAGTTGCCGTATTTTGTGTAGCACCAGCAATCTGCTCAATTCCCCGTTCTACCTGTTCCAAAGCATGTGCCTGCTCATTGGCATTTTTCGTAGACTGATGTGCCAGCTCTGCAAATGACTTCATATCTGCTATAATCTGGTCAAATGATTCTGAAGTTGATATTGTAATTGCATTACCCTTTTCAATCTCTACTAAAGTCTTATTAATCAAATCTCTTGTATTTACAGCCGATTGCGCACTGTCTGATGCCAATTTTCCAATCTGGTCTGCAACAACAGAAAATCCTTTACCAGCTTCTCCTGCTCTAGCCGCTTCAATAGATGCATTTAAAGACAACAGATTTGTCTGGGATGCAATATCTTCGATTGCAGTAATAATATTTTCAATTTCCTTTGAAATTTCTGTAATATATTCCATTTCAGAAGTTAATTCTTCCATTTTCTTTTTTTCAATTTCAGCTTTATCTGTAGAAACTTTAACTTGTTCATAAGCACTCTGTGTTGCTTTCGCACTTTCCACTGCCAAAACGGATACTGTATTCACAGTTGCAGTCAATTCTTCAACCGCACTTGCCTGTTCGCTTGCCCCTTCTGAAAGTGTCTGAGATGCCCTTGCAATCTCTTCAGCATCAGATGCTACATGAGTTGAAGTATCTTGAATTTCAGTAAGTGTTTTGTTAAAACGCTTCAAAATATATAAAAGAGATTCTTTAATGCTGGAAAACTCTCCTAAAAAGTCAGTAATTTCCTCTCCATTTCTTGTCAGATCACCCTTTGCAATTTTTCTTAATTCATCAGAAATTTCTTTCACATAATCTGTTAGAATTATCAAAGCTTCCCTTAATTTCTTCTCTACTATACCTAATTCATCTTCTGACTCATAAGTAAGCAAATCTGCCTTAGAAAAATCTCCTTCTCGCATACTGACGATTGCCTCTTCTATCTGTGCCACTGGTTCTGTAATCATTTTTCCAATCGCTGTGCCAATCAAAGTTGCTGTCATAATTGCTATAATTAATATGGCTATAATTATTACTAACATAAAAATAAATACGATTTTTACCACATTTTTAGCCTGTATCAGTTGGCTATTCTCATATGTTTCAAGTTCATCAAAACTTTTGCAAAAGTCCTTATATGTATCATAAATCTCACCTACCATCAATAATCCTGCTTCTTCCATTTTACCTGCATGACTCAATGCTAGTATTTCTTCTGACTGTTCTTTATAAGATGCCCATTTTATCTGAATATTGTCATATTTCTCCTGCTCTATCTCGGTGGAAATCAATGCTTGAATCTTATCACTTACTTCTGTAATCTGCTGATCTATCGCTACTAATTCACTTTCATATGACGACATGATATTTTCATCTACAGCTACCAAATATCCATACTGTTTCAAACGATATTCTGATGTTAGTTTATTTAAGTCTTGCACATATCCCAAAGAAGGCGACCACACATCTGTAATCTTATATACCTTTGAATTCATTAGAAGGCTTAAAAATATGGAAACAATTCCCATGATTACCATTAATATAATCATACATATTCGATAAACTCTCAGTTTTTTTACAACTTTTAAATTTTTTAATTTACTTCTAAATTTCATCTACTTTCTTTCCTTTCGTTCTTATTTTTTTCTTATATCCGATACCATTCGCGTTTTAATATAACATATCCCCTTTTGCATTGTCAACTACATTATATTGTAATTTTTCTCCCTTATATCGCTATATATTGTTGTTTTTTGTCATAATAATTCCTCTTTATTTTTTCTGTTTTTTTGATATATATCATTTATGTTGATATCATAAAAATAAACACAACAACGGCTGCTGATTATTCGGAAAAAATTCGCAAATCGTTTTATGATATAAAACCATTTCTTCTAGTTTATATAAAAATTTAATTTCCTCATTGGAAAAAAACTATCCCTTTTCCTATTATCACCGCCTTTTTTTAACAAAATCATCATACCTCCTATTTCATTCTTCCCTCTCTAATCATACTGGCAGACTATCCCTCAGACATAACGCACCCCAACCCAACTGTGGATTTGGCCACATCTCATACCCCGGCAACTGTTTTGCACCTCTCTGCAAATATGCCTTCACTTTCTCTCCATATAAATACCTGTCATTTTCTAAAATTATCCCCCATTCCATCATAAGTGCCGCACTTCCTGTAACAAATGGTGCAGCAAAAGATGTTCCTGTCCTCGCCGAATAGCCCCCTCCCGGCGCAGCCGTCATAATCCCTACTCCCGGTGCTACTATATCTGGTTTCACTTGATTAGTCACTCTTGTATAACCACGCCCCGAAAAATCTGCATATGCGTTTAAATTAGAATCATATGCACCTACAGAAATCACTTTTGCAGATGTAGAAGGGATTGTCAAAGTAGTATCTGGGGAAGATATCGTAAATCCTGTGCCAAAATTTAAAGCACCTGAACTGGGAAGCCACATATGAAACACTCCCTCCACAATTCTCTGAGGAATCAAACGAAACTGCCAAATTCCACTATTTAGATAAGAAGTTCCTCTAGATGGTATAAAATCTAAAAAAATTTCCTGTGCTTTGCTATAAGGACTAGGTTCTCCATAATATAATAAAATTTCTGTATTTCCCAGTGTAAATCTTTGCGACCCTAGTTCTTGTCTAAATGGTCCTGCCTGCATACCAGAAGGACTGATCACCTCTATCAAAAAATTATCCACATAATACTTCCAAATTTGTACATTCAACTTACTCTCATATACACTCACTCCCATTTCTATCACAGTATCTACTCTCTCCTGCAATCTACCTGAAGTATGCCCATTGGCAGCAGCTTCATTTCCAGTACCCACCACAATCACATTCCGCCCCATATCAGAAGCCATATCTAAATAAGTTTCTAATAAAGAAGTCCCATCATGAGAGCCATAAGTATTTCCAATACTCACATTAATAGAAACCGGCATATAAAGACGAGCTGCCAGACGAACCACATAATCAATCCCCTGCATCAATTCTGTCGTTCTTGGAAATGCTTCTGGTCTGGAAATCCCTAATTTCACAATAACCAGCTCACTTTCTGAAGCTATCCCCCGATATCTCCCTTCACTCCCATTCCCATTTCCAGCCGCAATTCCCGCTACCGCTGTTCCATGTCCACTCGAATCCACTACTGGAACTAATTCTCTCCTTTCTGCCTGTGTACTTTTAGAAAGTGCCTCATTAATTTGCTCTTCCGTAAACTCCACCCCCATCTGATACCCTTCCGGCGCTTTCTGTCCCTCTTTCGGAACTAATGTCTGATCCCAGATCCGTAAAATCCGTGTTGTCCCATCCTCCTTTCGGAAATCAGGGTGACTATAATCAATCCCAGAATCCAAAATAGCCACCAAAACCCCTTTTCCAAACAGCCTATTATCCATCTGCCCTCCTACAGGCATAGCCTGCAAAGGCGCAATACAAGAAACCGCCCTTCCCCTATCCACACCAAAAAATAAACGTTTTGGCTTTTCAATATAAGCAATCTCTGGTATCAAAGATAAACGATTAAGCTGTGTTCTGGTCACTGTCAAAATAGCATACCCTCCCAACAGCTCTACTACTTTTATCCCTTCCTCTTGATACTTAGATAAATCCCCCATATAGCGAACAATCACTTCCCATGTTTCCTCTTCTGCATTAAATCCCACATTTAATTCTAATGACCTCTCCCTTTCTTCTTCAGAAGCGTCTAATGCCAAATTCAACAAATTCTCTCTTTTCTGACTATCCATTCTTTCTCTTCTCTTTTCACACACATTCTATACATTTTATTAAATCCATACCAGATTTTATATCTATTAAAAAATTCTTTCTAAAACTTATATTCACCCTCTCTCCCGTATTGAAAAGCAAAGAGAACATTTTATCCAAAGGGGCGCTTCGGAAAGGAAGTATTCCAACGAAGCCGCGCTCTCGCTCCGTTCCAGACGTAGCGGTACTAAATTCGCAAATCCCGCTTCTTGCGGGTTTGCTCATTAAGTGCCAACGTCTTCCAAGGGGCTTCTTATGGAATACTTCCTTTCCTTCGCTAATTTACTGGCTATTCTAGGAAAACTGGAAAAATCTTTTCGTCTATCCAAAAAACATTAAAAATCTTTTTATCCTTGTAAAATATCAATATTTCAAATACCTCTCTACAACCTCCTTAAGCCTTTTTTCTATCTCACAGAACTCCTTCCCTAAATCAATCGTCACCACCCCTATTTTACTCCCTCCCATCTGATATTCCTCATCTAATTCCTCTCCTTCCACTGTTTTCGCATAAAGCAGCACCCCCGCTACATTCTTTTTATTTTCTTTATCTTCATTCTTCACATAAGCATAAATCTGATACAGATTAGCAGAATGAATCGTTTCCCTTTCATAATATGTTTGCATCACGGTTTTATAAAATTTCGTATCAATGATCAAACACCTATCCTGAAAATTCATCTTCACATCGGTGCGCATATCCGGCAAATACTTTTTATTCCCTTCTACATCCCATGTTATCTTCCTCGCCATTGGCTTATACTGTGGAAAATATACCTTATAATATTCCAACACAAATCTTTCAAACAATCTCGGCAGATTCTGCTCCTCCCAATAATCCCTCGCTTTCTTCTCCCCTTTTTGTTCTGTCAAAAGTTCTCTCTCCACTGTACATCTGCAAACATACAATAACATCTCATAGGAAGCATTATTTCTATAAAATCGAATCCTATCCCACGCGATTTCCCTCCATGATATCAATCTCACTTCCGAAAACCGCAGCAATACCTTTTTTAAAGCCTCCCTATTCTCCTTTTTCACCTCCTGTCTAGTCATCAAAAAACTCCCTACCGCTTTTATTATCCGATTAAACTTACAATCCTCTGTAAAATCATCAAAACTACAAACAACCTCTCCCCCTTTCCTTCCCCACTTTTGCATCGAATCCACTAACTCTATCCTCCCCCTTATTACCTTCATCCCCTCTTTTTTCTCCTGATACTCCTTATACAACCCTCTTTTCACCTGATTTACCATTCCCCTCTCCAATATCCTAGCATATAGATCATAAATATGTTCAAAATCCTCAGCCCCTGCCTCTATAAACTCTCCTCCCTGTAATGTTTGATATGCAAAAGCCAACATATAATAAATATTTTTTATAAAGATATTTTTATTTCTATTCTTATTTGTCTTCTGATCCTGTTTCATTCCTGCACTGCCTCTTTTAATTTCTCCTCCCATTCTTTTAACTTTCTTGGATTATCAAACCAATACTCCTCTAAAATAGGAATTAAATCATACTCCACCACCTGTTCTAACCATTCTTTTCTAAAACACTCTTCCCCACAAAAATAACTGTGTCCGATCACAAACCCTTCTCCTAATGAACTGTCCTCTATAATTTCCTGATTCAACTCCTTCACCACCTCTAAAACCGCATCCAACCTTTCACTCCTCAACTCTCTCTGATATCTTCTAAACTCTTCTCTCTCAAACGCTGGTTTCATCTTATAAAAACTGAATCTCCTGCGCAGCGCATAATCCATAATCGCTAAACTCCTATCCGCTGTATTCATCATTCCAATAAGATATAAATTAGGCGGTACAGCAAAATATTTTTTACTATAAGACAGCAACAACCTCTCCCCTCTCTTATCATTTTCTATCAACATTAAAAGCTCTCCAAAAATTTTGCTCAGATTCCCTCTATTGATTTCATCAATAATAAAAAAATACTCTTCTTTGGGATATTTCTGTGCCCTTTTACAAAAATCATAAAAAATCCCATATTCCAGCCGAAATCCCTCTTCATAAGGTCGATATCCCATCACAAAATCCTCATAAGAATAACTCTGATGAAACTGCACATTTGCCACTCTGCTCTCGTCCCTATCTCCTATCATCACATAAGCCAATCTTTTCGCCATAAAAGTTTTTCCCACTCCCGGCGCGCCCTGTAAAATAATATTTTTCTTTCTTCTCAGTAAACCACACAAACTTTCCAACTCTTCCAAAGAAAAATAAACCTCTCTCAAAAAATCTTCTTTTGTATACGCCTTAACCTCCACACTCTCTACGGAAATATCTGGATTTTTCTCCTTTATTTTTTCAAACACGATTCGATATTCCTCTTTCGTCATCCGAAAAAAACTGCCTTGTGGATTGATCAAATATTCCATTTGTTTTAACCCCTCTCTTTCTTTTATCTCTTCTAAATAAACTGGCACTCTTAAATCCTCCACTTTTTCAAAAGAAATAAAATCCCCATCATTTTCTTTGCTCACTCTGCACAATGCGACAATTTTCTTGACCGGAGTACATTCATACCCGATCACCCACTCCCCTTCCTTCGCCTCCAAAAAGTTCTGAAAAACCCTCCTCTTATTTCCATTCTCTGTAAATAATGTCCATTCCACACTCTCTCCCACTTCTATTTCCGAAAAACTCCAATCCCTCGGATTCGCATTCAGCCACCAATATCTTTTTTCTAAATCCAACAACCCATCTTCTTCTTGTCGTCTACTATCCATATCTTACTCCTTTATCTCTTACATTTCTTCTCTTTTATATATTCTAATATCATATCTGAAAATATACCATCTCTTTGTATCACTACCCTCCCCTCTCCCCTCACCTTCTCTTTTAACTCCTTTGTAATAAAACAGACATCTGCCTTTTTTAACATCGAAACATCAAAATCACTATCTCCCGCTGCCATCACATAATCCGCTTTTATTTTCTCTTTTATTCTCTCTAATGCCACTCCCTTGTTCAAACTTTTCGGCACTACATAGATCTTTTCTCCATTCCTACAGACATCTACTAACTTTTCTTCTAATTCTCTTTTTAAATAAATCACCGTATCATCTGGTCTGCTGCTCTTTGTAAATAAAAATAAATCACTGATTTTCCTTATTTCAAACTTCCGAAATCTATCCCTTTCTAATAACCTCTCTCCTTTTTCCAATTCCTCCTGACAACACGCTATCATCTTCAAAGAATCCTCATACCACTTTTTCTCTATTTCATTTTTCACCAATAAAATACCGCCATTACAGACCAAAGCATGATCAGAAAAATATCCCCCTTCCAAAAAAATCCTCTGATACTGCTCGATTGACCTAGTCGTTATCGGTATAAAACAAACCTGCTCTCTTATTTCTTTTAACAATCCATAAGACTTCTCTGTCATAAAAGAAATCTCTCTTCCCCCATATAATTCCACGCAAATTTTCCTCTCTCCTATCTCTTTTTTATAAGAATAAATCAATGTATTATCTAAATCAGAAGCAAATAAAACCATATCACTCCTCCTATTCCAAAACTATCATCTCCTTATGCTACCTTAACCTGTTCTCAAACACCATCATACTTTATGTAACAGTTCAGACTTTTTATTTGTTATTATGAAATTCGTTTTTCACACAGTAGAACAGTCAACAGACTAGCGAAAGCAAGGAAATATTCCATAAGAAGCCCCTTGGAAGACGTTGGTACTTAATAAGCAAACCCGCAAGAAGCGGGATTTGCGAATTTAGTACCACTACGTCTGGAACGGAGCGAGAGCGCGGCTTCGCTGGAATACTTCCTTGCTAGAGCGAACCTTCTCTACTCAAATAAACAGAACTGTAACTACTTTATCCCTATCATAAAAAGGCAGCCACCTTTTTTTGTGACTGCCTTACCTTCTATTCTTTGTTCGCTCCTGTTACTGCCTTTCTGATCATATCGACTGGTATCATAGTAAAAGCTAAAACAAACGCTAAAATCCAACCCTTTATTCCAAATGGAGTACAACTGAACATCTCTCCGATAAATTTAAACGGTGCTAAAGGAATCAATGCTGCATTCACAAGCACTGCCTGTACTATAATAATAGTAAAAAATACTTTCAAAAATCCCGTATTCTCATTTAACCCTTTAAAAATAGCAAATCCATCATCTCTCACATTAAATCCATTGAATAATGCACTCGCAATAAATAATACAAAATAAGCCGTCAAATGCTGTGCTTCTTGTACTTCTAAATCTGATGCATCAAAAAATCCCTTGAAAAAATCCAGTTTTAAATATAAAAAGCTCAAAACCGTGAGCCATAACCCCATAGTTAAAATCTGCATCATCATAGGTTTACTTAAAATACTCTCATCTCTTGTTCGAGGTTTTTCTTTCATATATTTTTCCCTAGCAGGTTCATTTCCCAGCATAATAGCGCCCAGCCCGTCCATAACCAGATTCACAAATAATAAATGCGTCACCTTTAATGGCTCTTCTACTCCAAAAAATGGCGATAATGCACTGACCACTACTGCTGCTACATTAATGACTAACTGGAACTTACAGAATTTTAAAATATTATGATAAATAGTTCTTCCATACCAAATAGCATCTTTAATAGATTTAAAGTTATCATCTAAAATAACAATTTTACCAGCTTCTTTTGCTGCTTCTGTACCGCTGCCCATCGCAAAACCTACATCTGCCCTCTTCAGCGCCGGAGAATCATTCACCCCATCGCCTGTCATACCGACAACTAAATTCATTTCCTGACAAAGGCGAACCATACGGGATTTATCCGTCGGAAGGGCACGAGCGATCACGCGAATATCCTTGATAATCGCTTTTACTTGTTCATCTGACATTTCATTTAACTGTGCAGAGGTAAGCGCCTTATCTGTACTATTTTTGATTAATCCAGCATCTTTTGCAATCGCCACTGCTGTTTCCAAACGATCCCCTGTAATCATGACAACCTGAATACCCGCTGTCTGCACTTCCTCAATCGCTTCTTTTGCCTCTGCGCGCACATCATCACGAATACCAACCAATCCAATGATCACAATATCATCATTAATACTGCTTTCTTTTAATTCTTTTTCAGAATATCCAAAAGCTAATACACGCATCGCCTTTTTTGCCAATTCATCGATTTTTTCATCTAATACCTTTTTATTTAAAGCCTTAATATTGCCATCTGAATCCAAATATTTTGTAGCTACTGCAAGCAGTCGTTCTGGAGCACCTTTATAAAATGTCCTTTTTAAGTTTTCAATATGAGATTGACTGAATTTATTCGTGGAATTAAATCCTTGAGAAACCGTCACTTCATATTCTGTATTCGCATTTAAAGCATGATACGTTTCTTCTCCGATAAATTTCATCAATGCCTGATCCGTAGCATTACCACCAATCACTTTATGATTCGCATCATACATAGCCGCTGTATTCTTGCCGATCGCTAAATCCAACAATCCCTTTACTTTACTATGCTTACTCAAATCCTTTATCTCAATAGAATTTCCATCTGCCGTAAAGAAATCAACCACTTCTAATCTACCTTTTGTGATAGTTCCTGTCTTATCACTGAATAAAATATTCAAAGAACCTGCTGTTTCAATACCAATCGCTTTACGCACTAATACATTATGATCTAACATCTTACTGGTATTCTGCATCAAAACTAAAGAAATCATCAGAGGCAGACCTTCAGGCACAGCACAGACAATGATAACAACCGCTAAAGACACCGCTTCTACC
>CANRVK010000106.1 GCA_947643285.1 uncultured Eubacteriaceae bacterium | reverse complement strand
GCGCGATCCCTTTGCCTTCCACTCAGCATCTTCTATATATTCTTTTTTGTTCTTTACTAAAGCTTTTTATGACTTTTCTATCTTTCTCTGCACGAATAGATACGACTTTTCCTAAAGGTGTTTCTGGTCCTAATCCACGAAGTAATG
The DNA here is from genome assembly GCA_947643285.1 of uncultured Eubacteriaceae bacterium. Classification (GTDB taxonomy): domain Bacteria; phylum Bacillota; class Clostridia; order Lachnospirales; family Lachnospiraceae; genus MGBC136627. Next base: position 10,035 of record CANRVK010000106.1, on the reverse strand, counting down.
CAACAAATTCATCCCATGAAACTGTTTCAAATTCTTTCGTTCTGATTCTTAGCCCATATTGCATTAAAAAGCTAGATATGATTAAATCATAATCTTCTATTAAGTCATAATAAGCTTCTTCTACTTTCCCTCATTTTCTCCTACAACAAGCTTTATAGCTTCTTGTACAATAATCATTAAATCACTTATATTAATGTTAAGTTCTTTCATCGTTTTGTTAGCTTTTTCTGTAAATAATATCTCGCAAGCTTGTGCCATATCAGCTATATCTGTATCACTTGACATTAATCCCATCACTCTTAAAACAGTAGGGGCATCTGATTTTACTTCTATTTCTCTCCCTTTTATAATCAAAATTGGATTCTCATCAAAATTTAATTTTTCTGTTATATCTACTTTTCTCATATTTTTTTATTCTCCTTTACGATTGAAATTATCATTGATAAAAAATTAGGCACTAGCTGGAATAACATTCGGTTTTCCTTTGCAATATATTTCAAATTCTAAGGTGTCTAAAGCTGTACTGTCCCCTCCTCCTGGAGTAGATACATTAATTAAACAATCAAAATTTATTTTTGTTCCAGATGGTAATTCCCACTCAAATTTTGATAGTACATCATTTCCACTTTTCCACGCCAAGCCTGCTACATAATCATTTCCTTCATCACCATAAGTACGTTTTCCGCTAAAACTAAACGATAATTTCTTAGATGTCATCATCGCATCTCCCCAGCCTTCTGCTTCCATCGGATTCCATTCTTCAATCCCTCCTTCGATAGCAGGGGCAAAATTTTCAAGATTTGCAATTATTTTCATATCTTCTGGTTCGCTTAATAGCCCTTTTACTCCTATTTTAAATTTATTACTAAAAACCGGATATACTGTTCCATTCATTTTATCATTCCTTTCTATATATAAAATCGAGCCAAATTACATACTCATATACTCCTTGTTCATCTGTTCCAATATTCTGTGGTTCTGGTACTTGTAAACATAAATAATCAATCGGTATTCCTTCTATGTTTACATTTGATTGTTCTCTTAATCGTTCAAATAATTGATAAGCAGCTTCTTCTGTTTCTAATTGGCTTTTATTCCAATGAATTAAGAGAGAGATAGGTTTTATATTATAAGTCGTACAAGATAATCCCCCTATTCCAATAAAAGGTTTTCCATCTGATTTTCTATGGTACACTCCTATGGACTTTTGTTTTTTATTATCTAATTTTCCAATAAATACCTGTTCCTCATTTGTTATATTAAAATTAGCTATATATTGTCTGATGTCCTTTAAATGAAGCATTACACATCTCCTTCCTGCTTATATAACCTCTTAAAAATTTCTTTTGCAAAATCAGCCTTCCCTCCTTTTTCTAAATAGTCTTTATACCATTCTCCACCTGCATTAGGATTCTCATCTTTATGATATTGATATTCTGGATGATAATATAGTCTTCTAGCATAAGGTGTATTGGTTACAAGAATAACATTTCCATCTTTTGCATTATGATAATCTATAAAAGTACTTTCGTTTTGCAAATTTCCCGTTTTAAAAGGCATTGTTTGAGCTTGTATCACTTCTGTATGTAATGCCTCCGCTGTTTGTTCTAATGCTAATATTGCAGCTTTACTTAATTGTTTTATACGCCCCATATTCATTTTTATCCTAGAATTTACTCTCATAATCTAACTCACCTCTATTTTTGTATAATTTACTGTTCCATCTGGATTGCGTGCTTTGCTTCCATTTTCTATTTTTCGTTCTTCCCCAAAAATAATAACTGTTCCACTACTTATCGTCAAAAATTCTTCTGCTATATCTCCACAAAAGAAAGCTGTTCCATTTACTTCCACTAATTTCTTCTCTGCTGTCAAAATAGTCTTTACTTGATCTTGATAATTGCACATAGCATGAATATCTAATACTTTTTCTGGCTCTCCTAACTTGTTTAACTCTTCGGATTCTAAGTGTATTTGTACAGGGGTATTACATAACTTTTTAGGTATTAAACATGGATATTTCATAATCTCACCGCCAATCTACAACATAGCCCTGTCTGGCATAAAAGAGCATATACTTCTTTTTGCATAACAATCCCTTTTTCCGCATATACATTCCAGTTATTTCCTATCTGCATAGATACTCCATTTATACTATATCCTGTCAAAATACTCGTAATCATATCTTTATTTTCATATTCAAAATCAGCTTGTTTACAAACAACTTCTTTTATTATACTTTGTTGAAAGTCTGTTAAATTACAAATTCCCCTACCTACAATGCGATTGTAAGTAAGAGAATCAATGTGTCTACTGGCTTGTTTTAATATATCATAGATTTTCTCAGCAGGTATTAAGGTATCATGATTCATGAGAATATAATATTTTTCATCTGCATAAGGTTCATACATTCTATTCTCCTGCCTTTTTTTGACTTTTTCTTTCTGTTTTTAGAACTTCTAATTCTTTTTTTACTGCTTCATAAGATTCATAATCTATGGTTTTTCCTTTTGCATGAGATACCAGTTTTCCATCTTCATTATAAATATCAAAGCCTTGTCTTCTATATTGTTCTTTTTGTGCTTCGTCAATCGTATAAACTTTATTTTCTTTCCTTGCTTTCATGTCTAACCCTCCGCTTCTACATTAATAGCAACTCCACAAGCCTTATTTTCGATTAAAAATGTATCTGTATAGTATCTATTTTGATATACATATTTATCTGCTGTTCTACTATCTGTTCCAGGAGTAAATAATTTGATATAAGAATATTTATCACGGCTAATGACACAGGATGGATGTATTAATATCATATGAATCTGTTTTGCTGCATCATTTGGCACGCAGCCTTCTGTAAAATCATATAAAGTTTTAAATCTAGCAGATGGTACGGTTTTTATTTGTACATCATCTAAGCCATGAACACGTCTGTCGATGACACCTGCTGCTCCTGCATTTATGGTACGAGTAATTCCCTGTGCATTTTTCAGTATCTTATTTATGGTTGATGTTACATATAATATTCTTCCTTCTTGTGGAACAGATTGATCATCCATAAGAGCCATTTGTTCATCAAACCACTCTAAGATAGTACTATTATCCAATACGGTATTATCTATTACTGCCCCTTGTGTTTTATAATTTTTAGCCTCTGCATAAATCTTAGAAAAACGATAACTATCCTTTTCTGGAATAGCCTGTTCTGTTTCAAATATATTCTGAATATTAGCCATTTCTAAAACTAAGTTCGATTCATCAATATCCATAGGATCAATCGGAATTTCAATATCTCTGTCATGAGAAAGTTTTTTCGGCTCCCAATCGTTTGCAACTGTTCCAGTATTAAAACCCATAGCATTTCGATTATGATCCTTATATCCAGATACCGTCATTCTTGGAATTTTAATTGTTTGGGCATTTAAAAATTTTATAGAGGGATTTGATAATGTCAAATCATTTGATACCAACTCCCTCGCGTATTTTTGTTGTAACTCTCTCATAAATGTTTCTGCATAATCGTATACTGGCATAATTTTTCCTCCTTATTTTTTATTTCCAAATATTGTCGCCAATTGATCTTCTTGAAAATTTTGCTGACTATTTCCTTCTGCTCCCACCTTAACAAATCCACTTGATTGCTGTTTCACTTGTGTTTTTAATCCTGGTACATCTTCTATTACTTTACTGAGCATTGCCTTTATCGTGTCTTTATTGATATTTCCTTTACTATCCATAACACTACTAAAATCTGACATTTTTAAGATGTAAGGAATAGTCTTTGCATCAATCCCCAATTCTACAGCCTCTAAAATAGCTACATTTTCGATTTGGGTTTTTTGTAATACTTCCTGCATTTGAGTTATTTGAGTTTGAAAGGTATCGGTATTTTGTGTTACATTTGTTTGTTGATTTTGTGTCGTATCTTCCTTTTTAGATGCTAAAGTATCTACAATCATTTGTTGTATTTTCTCATAATCAATCGCTTGCTCTTTTGGTTTATCCTCATGTTTTGTTGTCTTGTCTTCTGCGCTTGTTTTCTCTTCCTTTTCTGTATTAATATCTGCCATAATTCTTCTCCTTTCCTTTATCACCTTTTCATGTTTCGATATCTTAAACATAAAAAAGCACCTAGTTTATTTACTAGATGCTTTTATTCTAAAATTATTTTTAATAATCTGCCTTTGGATCATACTCTTCACCCCAATACTCCCATATAGTTATATTGTTCTCAACACAATAATTTAATATTTTTATCCATTCTTCTTCGCTATAAGATGCTGTTTCTGTTATTAAATCGTTACCAAAATGCTCAATATATTTATTTATTGCCTTTTTCATTTCACCTGTTTTATGCTGATTTTCTCTCCGCAAAAAATTAGGTATCATATTTTTTTCACCTCAACAGTTCTAAAAATTGATTGTAAGCTTTCGGAAATATCTCTTTGATAATTTCTATTTTTTTCGTATCATTTCTTGCTGTAGCTTCAAAAAAATGAGCAAATGCTTCTTTTTCTAGCCTATTAGGAGCTTTCCAATATCCATCTCGAAAATGACCATATTTCCCTACACATTTATTTTCACTTAGTCCTCCAAACAAATCAGAAATAGAATGATAGATATCATCATCTAAACACGTTGATATTTCTTCAAATGCTATTTTCATATCTATATTATATAACTTACAATAATCATTTACAAGGTTATTAAAATCCGAAATTAAATATTTTTTAAATTTTGGATTAATACTTGATAATTCACCCGCAGCTCTATCAAGACTATGCCCCATTTCATGAAAAGTAGAAGTCCATTTTCCTTTAGGATTTACTTTATCCTTTTTTAAGTTTACTCTAATTCCTTTTTTGTTCGTAAATGCCGTTCCATGATATTTTTGGTTTATAAATTTTATATTACCAATATAATCATAAATAAAATCCTTTATGGAAGAACTTTTTATTACTTGTAAAACCTCATCTATATATTTAGAATCTAAATTTAAAATAGGTGTTGCATCATGATCTGTTAATTTATTTAGTATTTTATTTATTTTCTTTCTAATAAAATTTGCTTCATCTATACAATTATTTTCTTTTTCAGCTTTAACCTGGTATAAAATTTTATTTTCTGTATCTATAGAATAATTTGCCAATCTTTGATATTTTTCTTTTTGCCTCTGAGCATATTGCCTTTGTGCTTCTTTTTTATTTTCTTTTTCAATGTTTTCTAATTCTTCTTTTGACCATGTATCGTCCTGTGTACTTATTCCTTGAAAATAAGTAGTATGGCTATCTTTACATCTAGGGTGATATAATCCATACTTTATCGCTTTTGATAGAAGTGGATAATTTCCATCCTTTTCATTCCCTCCTGACCACACATCATCTATCATAACTTTTCCTACAAAAGGAAGACATTTAGGGCAGGGATTACCACGTTTATTTATAATGACAGTAGAAATTCCCCATTCCTGCCTTTTTTCTCCTTCTCCTTGCAAATAAGCTCTCTTAGAAGCCGTGCGAATTGCCATATCTGCATAATCTGATAATGTGTGTCTTGCTCCATTTTTATATTGGATACAATTAAGTCCTGCGGTTAACATATCTTTTGTAGCCATGTCTACCGCTTTTTCATATGTCCCTGCTCCTGTATTCGCATAAACTTGAGCATTAAAAATAGCCTTACGATATTGATCATATGCCATTCGTAAGACTGCTATTTCTGCCTTTTCCATATCATGTATGGTCGCTTTCATTAAACTTTCTAATTTTCTTTCATTTAATTTAAAAAACTCACCAGAAAGAGAATGGTGAAAATGTTGTTTTATCTTATATCCATTTTTTATTGCTTCTAATATTTGTGTTTCCTGCTCCATACCTCCTTTTTCTTTTGCTGTCTTAATTATTTTCTCTATCCTTCTGTTTATATTCTGGAACTTTTTATTATATTTTTTCTGGTTTTCTCTTTTATATTTATCTAATGATTTTAATTGCTCTGCCTGCCACATACTCCAATGATATCCAGATTCTATCTCTTTTACTCTATGATTACTCATATTCCTAATCATAGAAAATATCAATTCCTCTTCTATCCGTTTAAAAGCTTCTGTAATATCATAATCACTCATGATTTACACCTTTGTTAGAAAATACTCGGAAACCCTGCATTTTAAACTGTCTTATTAGATTTTTGAGCTGTGTAGCACTTTTACATCTATCATTTCTTAATTCTGTATAATGATCTTTTTCTATACCATAAACTCCATAAGGAACTTGTTCTTTTGCTATCTTAAGTAGTCCTTCATATTCTTTTCTATTCATTTTGTAGATTCGATTTTGTATGATTACCTGCAACCGTTTCACCTCCTATATCTTCTAAAAAATTTTCTGCATTTTCTTGAGATATTCCCAAGGTTGCTGTAATAATTGCAATTGCTTCATTTCTTGTAACAGTACCCTCTTTCACCATTTTTATTACATTCATCAAACTTTCTATTTGTGCGCCGTTTAACGTAGTAGCAGCAGATGTTTGAGTAACCAGATCCATATTTACGCTAGGTTCTTCTAACTCTTCTATTCCTTGCTCATTCTTAAGCCTTTTAATTTCTTCTTTTTTCCATTCTTCATCTTTGGTATCTCCATATAACTCTTCCACTACAGCTTCTATAGACATAATTCCTTGTGTTTTTGCCTTACCAACTGTTTCCACTTGAGATTCAAAAGAAGGATTCGCATATTCTCCAAAATTTACAGTGATTTTCACCTCTTCTATTCCTTTATTCAACAATAAATAATAAGCATTTATGCAAGCAGTTATCACTTGTGGTAATGTTTTCTGTAAAGCCTTCACAATCGTATTTCTTGTATACAAAGTTGCTTTTTCTTTTTCTCGTTGTGCCTCTGCATTATCTAGTTTTTTCACATCAATTCCTAATGTAGAAGGACTTATAATCCCCTGCAAGCATTGATCCAGTGCGGTACAATAAGATGCTAAATAACTATCATGGGGAATATTAGATTGTGTCACATTAATTTCATTTTTTGCAGTTTCTCCCATATTATCTTCTGAAGTAAAGAAACGGTTATCAAAGGAATTAGGGTTTAAAATCTCTCCTGTATAAGGATTTTTTGGTACTAGACTATCTGGTATATAAGTTCTTGCTCGTCCTGCTCTTAAAGCATCCATCCATTGTGACCACACTTCATCAAAAGCATCAAAGGCATCTATTTTTCCATCAAACACACTGCCGCCACGCCCTTCAAATTTCATGCTTTCATAAAATAAGATAGGTATAGCTAATATCACAGATTTATCGAACTCCACATCTGTTATATCTTCCGTACATTTTATGCTTCTTAGGTGAACTAATTCATTTCCTTTATATAACTCATTTTTAATATATCCATATCCATATTTTTCATATAATACATATTGTTTTCTATTTTCTATATAAGGTGTCTTAAAGATGACTTCCTTTAATCGCCCTCTCTGTCTTATTATTTCTATTCTATCTCCCGAATACCACTCTATAATGGGATATTGACTAATCCTTGTATCTATAGAGATTTTATAAGCTCCATCTCCAATATAAAGCGTTTCTTTTATCACTTTATCTAAAGAGGCAATAAAATCATTTTCTTTTTCTATTTCTTTCCATATCCATTCCTGTTGTGAATTTTTAAATTCAAACCCATTTAAATCTGGAAGAATCACAGAACATAAAGTTTTCACTATTAAAGCAGGTAATCCTGCATGGATTTTTCTTATTTCCATTCCAGGAGTACATCTACTAGCCCAGAACTTATGTTTATCTGTATATTCACACATTTCCATATAAAGTTGCTCTAATTCATTGCTATCTCCTCGATACCAAATACGATTACGAATGGCATTAAGTTCAAAATCTACTACCTCATTAATTTGTATACTATATGGATTAGCTGGCTGTATATTGAGCCAATTTCTTATTCCTCGTTTTATATTGTCACCCAACTGCTTCCACCTCATTTCTTTTTTCCCTCCTCAAAACCAATGAAATGCTTATAAGGTATCCATCCATAACAAGAAGCATCTATGGTATGATTGTTTTTATCTTCTGGTTCATCTTTCTCTTCTTCCCATGACCATATCCCCAATTCCTTTAAATGTTCTATGCAGTTGTCTACCACTAGATAACAGTCTTGTTGTATCCAGCCTAACATTAATTTGATACGATCCAATATTTCCACTTTTTTATAACTATCTATGAAATTGTATAGACAACCATTCAGACGCTTATACTTTCGCAATTCTGTTATCGTAGCCTGATCGGCACAATCAATAAATACTTCTTTTGCGTAACCCCATTCTTTTCTGTTTGTTTCTAAAAAAGATATAAACTTAACTACGGTATCAGATGGAGCTAAAGGATAGTTAAGGTCTTTATTACTATAAACATTTTCACTAAGTATCATTAGTTTCCTATCCTCTGTAATTCCTTGAAATATCATAGCTATGGTATCCGGCGATTTACTAGAGTAAGAAGTATCAAGGGCAGCAGAGAACTTTTTAAATTTTAACTTCCCTACTAATATTTTTTGTTTTAATTCGGTAGCGGATACCACATGCTTCTTTCGGTTAAAATTAGGAAATATAAGTCCTGTAGCTTTTCCTCTTAGTCCTAAGATCTTATTTTTATAAAGTTTCGTTCCTGATGGAGCAGATCTTATTTTCTTTTCGATCATTTCTGGTGTAAGACTCAGATTATCCTTAAATGTAAAAAACCAATATCTCCACTTAGATACTGGTTCTTCCCTTAATTCTGATAAAATCTCTTCTGGAATATCATCTTTATATTTTTCATATGGTCTGGAACGGTTAATAAATTCCTTATAGACTGGTAAATCTGGATTATCTGGATTAAGTGTTGCTAATAAGTATTCATTTCTTGTTGATATTTCTCGCACAAAATCTATATTAGCCGTGTTAATTTCATCTATATAAACACAACCAAATTGTGCCCCCAGAACCAATTCCCATTTATCTTTATTGTCATATCCTAATATATAGATTATTTTTCCTTCAAACTTTATATGAGGTAACTTATTATCTTTATCTCCATTTCCATAATAGCTCGCCTTACCCTTATGTATATCTAAAATACCATTATCCTGTTGTATGATATTTTTTTCTGCTGTTCCTGTCGTTTTCGATGCAATAATATGTAGTTTCTTATTGCTTCTACTAACCATTCTCATAAATTTGATGCCTGCTCCTACCGTTGTTTTTCCTGAAGCGGTTGTTCCTTCTAAGAACTCAGCATCTACATTCTCTACCGTATTAATAAAATCTTTATATTTTTGTGACAAAGGAAAACTATTCTTCAAGCCCTTCACCACCTAATTGAGATAATATATCATCTAATTTTTCAGATTTTTCTATACTTACATCTACTTTATCTTTAAACATGCCAATATGTTTTCCTAGCAATTCCAAAGCTCTTATTTTATCCGCCATCTTGATTTCTCGCTCCACACCTTCTCCATCTTTCGTTGGAATCACTTTTACTTTTACTGATTGGATAGCAGCCGTATCATCTGTAGTTGCTCCTTCCTTTATAGTAACATTTTCTGGATCAATCACATCAGCAATATTAACAAAAGCTATCTTAGCAAGTTCCATCACAATTCGATCCTGATTCACCCCAGTCCTTTTTGACCGTTCTGCCATTGCTTCACTGATTGCTTGTTGAACCTTAACATTCCCTAACATCCGTGACCCTTGGACATCCGCTGTTTTTGCTGAATATCTGGCTCTTATGGCTGCCTGTGTTGCGTTCAGGTCAATCAAATATTCATCAACAAAACGCTGCTGTTTCTCTGTTAGCTTTACCATCCGGCAACATCTCCTTTCTTTGATCAAAAAAGACACCCTTTTTGGATGCCTTTTATTTTTTTCATTCCTGTATTTCAACTATTCCATGATATTATTTTATCACATTTATTGCCCTCTGAGTTACCCACTTTTTTTATTTTTTTAGAGAAAGTAAATAAAAGAAGTATT
>CANRVK010000105.1 GCA_947643285.1 uncultured Eubacteriaceae bacterium | reverse complement strand
GATTTTTTAAGCTTAGTAAGAAATGAAGAATTATTATCTACTGCAGATATTTGGGTAGATAGTGATTCTCTTCCTTATTTTTCCTATCAATATATTGAAGATGGGATTGAAGATTGTAGGAAGGATTTTGATGATCCTGAGTTTTGCAAACAAAATGCTTTTTATCCATATTCAAAGCTTCCAAAAAAACAGTGGTCAGAATTAGTGGAGAACTATTTACAGATTGGCAGCGATTATGCGGCGGGAGTTGTATTCTATGGAATAAAGGAAAAGGAATTGGTGCAGGAAAATCCACCTGTTTATATGTTGCATGAGGCAGACGAATTAGCAGATTGGAAATTAATTGCGTATACATTATCTGAATATTTGATGTGTGTGTTATTGGATGCTCTTTCTGGCGTAGAATATACAACAGCACAAGATGTGTTAAGTGAAAATGGATGGGAATTTTATAAGGGAGAATATGCGAATGAAGAGGAAGTAAGAGAGCAATTGTCCAAGAAAAAAATTGATTTATCTGCAATGAGAAAGAATATGACTTTTTATGGAGCAGCAGATTCTTTTTATCGGTATTGTTTTGATGAAGAAGAACAGGCTTTTTATATGGTTATAAATGATACATCAATTATGGTTATAAAGGCAGAGTAATTATATAAAGAAAGAGCCAGTATTTTTCTAATATTTTTTTTACAGTTCAGTCTATTTCGGCATCAAAGATTCGCACCGCAAGGAAGTATTCCAGCGAAGCCGCCTCCCGCTCCGTTCCAGACGTAACGGTACTAAATTCTCGGCGCGTCACCGCACCGCTCATTAAGTACCAACGTCTTCCAAGGGGCTTCTTTTGGAATAGGGTCTTTCCTCCGCTAGTCTGTGAAACGGCAACTTTATCGATTATAGTGGGAACTTTTGTAAAACGGTTAAAGTTATTATAATTGTTAAGGTATAAGTATAGATGCTATATCTTTCTAGATATTTTATGAATAATAATACTTTTGTAGAAAGTGTGTTGATATGTTTCTAATTTTCAGAGAAAAATGTTTTTAAATTGTATTGAAAAGGTTAGAAAAATGTATTAAGCTATATTAATCATATAGAGTGTGTGATGATTTATTAGAAATTTAACCTCATCAAGGAAGTCCCCCGCTTCTAAGCCGCCAAGGCGAAAGCGGTGGGTTGGGACTTCCTTGTTTCCGTGGGAGTGCAGACTCCCACGGAAAAGCTGCGATAGCAGCTATGAGGTTATGAGCAAGTAGCGAAGCGGATTGCGAATATCCGATTTAATGCTATTTCAGATTTGATAAAATGAAAATTTAATGAAGAACGCAAATCAATAGTACTAGAAAGTACATAATAAGTTGGAAAAATTTGGCTTATAAAAGAGTTGGAGCAGAATTACGATAGAGTTTTTTCTTCCTCTATATCTCGTTGAAAAGACCAAAGAACTACTATAACTTATATTTATTTTCTGTCTAAAAGCTGTTGATTTTATAAAATAATATTCTATGTAAAAGAAAGGAGATTTTACAATGTCTTTCTATAATATTGTATTCAGTCCCACTGGAGGCACAAAAAAAGTTTCTGATTTATTTACAAAGTCATTTTGCTCAGAAAGCATTCAAATTGATCTGAGCGACCGTAATAAAGATTTTTCTGCATTTTTATTTCATGAAAAAGATATTTGTATTGTATCTGTTCCCTCTTATGGCGGAAGAGTTCCTGCTATTGCTGTATCACGTCTGCAGCAGATGAAAGGAAATGGTGCAAAAGCAATCCTTATTGTAGCTTATGGAAATCGTGCTTATGAAGACACTTTCACAGAATTACAAGATGTCTTAGAAGATTCGGGTTTCTTCTGTATAGCAGCAGTAGCTGCTATTGCCGAACATTCTATCATGCATCAATTTGCCTCTGGACGACCAGATCTACAAGATGCAAAACAGCTTGCCAATTTCGCAGCATCCATTCACTCTAAAATAAAATCGGAAACACTGTCAGCACATTTAAAACTTCCCGGAAACCGTCCTTACCGTGAATATAATGGCGTTCCTATGAAACCTCAGACGGGAAAATCTTGTATACAATGTGGACTTTGTGCAAAAGGTTGTCCTGTTGGAGCAATTCCAACTGACAATCCATCTAAAACAAACACAGAACAATGCATCTCTTGTATGCGCTGTATTGTTGTCTGCCCCCAAAAAGCCCGCAGCGTTAATAAAATACTTCTCACTGCTGCTGGTATAAAAATGAAAAAAACCTGTAGTGATTATAAGCAAAATGAATTATTTCTATAGATATGAACTTAAACAAATAAGATCGTAAAATATTAAAATATATTGACTCTTTTTATTCCTACAAAATATCAAACAACTATGATAACTTAATAACTTTTAAAAGAACCACCATCTTGCTTTATCACCTCACCCATACGATAAACTAGCACAGGAAACAAGATTAATTCCAAAAGAAGCCCCTTGGAAGACGTTGGCACTTAATGAGCAGTTCCGCGGGGAAGCGGGGCTGCGAATTTAGTGTCCGCTACGTCTGGAACGGAGCGAGAGCGCGGCTTCGTTGGAATAATCTTGTTCCTGTGCGACCCTTTTTTCAAAATGTTTCACATAAAAATCTTACCAAATCACAGTAATAATCCCCCAATACCAACTATAATCCCCACCCCCTGACTTAAAAAAAAAGATGCCATAAAGAATCTTCCTTTTATGACATCTTTTCTCTTTCATTCTTTTTTATTCTACATCATAGAGTTTCGATAATTTCTGCAGATAATCATATCTCTCTTTTGCTACTTTCTCTGCCTTATCGAATAATTCTTGTGCTCTATTTGGATTAGAACGAGCTAAAGAACTGTAGCGCACTTCACTCTTGATGAAATCTGCATAACTTTCTGTAGGAGCTTTGGAATCTAACTGGAATGGATTCTTTCCTTCTTCTTTCAATAGAGGATTGAAACGGAATAAATTCCAATAACCTGCTGCTACTGCTTTCTTCTCCTCTGCCTGTGCCTGTGTCATACCGCCCTTAATACCATGATTAATACATGGAGCATAAGCGATGATTAAAGAAGGACCCGGATAGTTTTCAGCCTCTGTAATCGCTTTAATACACTGATTATAATCTGCACCCATAGCGATCTGTGCTACATATACATATCCATAGCTCATAGCGATTTGTGCGAGATCTTTTTGTTTTACATCTTTACCGCCAGCAGCGAATTGTGCTGTTGCACCAGTAGGAGTAGCTTTAGAAGATTGTCCACCTGTATTAGAATATACTTCTGTGTTAAATACAAAAACATTGACATCTCTTCCGCTCGCGATCACATGATCCAAACCTCCGAAACCGATATCGAATGCCCAACCGTCACCACCGAAAACCCATTGAGATTTCTTAGATAACATATCTGCATCTTTTAAGATTTCGTTCGCTTTTTCACAGCCACATTCCTTTAATACAGCTACTAATTTTGCAGTTGCTGCACTATTTTCCTGACCATTGTCAAAGGTATCTAAATAAGCCTTACAAGCTTCTTTTACATCATCCTTTGTAGAGGTTTCATTTAATTCCTCAATTTTGCTCTTTAAACCTTTTCTCAAAGCATTCTGTGCCAAAGCCATACCAAAACCAAACTCTGCATTATCTTCAAATAAAGAATTAGACCAAGCAGGACCTTTTCCTTCTTTATTTACAGTATAAGGTGTAGATGGAGAAGAGTTGCCCCAGATAGAAGAACATCCTGTTGCATTTGCAATATACATTCTATCTCCAAATAACTGAGTGATTAATTTTGCATAAGGTGTTTCACCACAACCAGCACATGCACCTGAGAACTCAAGTAAAGGTTTCTTGAACTGACTGCCTTTTACAGAAGTTTCTTTAAACTTATTCAGCACTTCTGGCTTTTCAGAAACAGATTGACCATAGTCAAATACTTTTTGAGAAGCAGCTCCATTTTCTTCAAAAGAACCCATAGTGAGCGCTTTTTGACCTTTCTTTCCGGGACATACATTTGCACAAACTCCACAGCCTGTACAATCCATAGCGGATACAGTAACAGCGAATTTCAATTCTGCTAATCCGGTCATAGCTAAAGTCTTTGTACCTTCTGGTGCATCATTTGCTTCTGCTTCTGTCATTACTGCTGGACGGATTACTGCATGAGGACATACATAAGAACAGAAGTTACATTGAATACAATTTTCTGGATTCCACATAGGAATATCCACTGCAATACCACGTTTTTCAAATGCAGAAGAACCAGACGGCGTAGAACCATCTACATAATCTTTAAATGCGGATACTGGCAATTTATTTCCTTCCTGTGCGCTCACTGGAATTTGAATATCATTTACAAAATCTACCACATCTTTTTTCGTACCTGATACTTTTCTAGATAAATCTTCATCTCCAGCATTCTTCCAGCTCTCTGGTATCTGAACTTCTACTGCATCTTGAATACCTCTGTCGATAGCTGCATGATTCATAGCAACAACAGCTTCTCCTTTTCTGCCATAAGTAGCAGTTGCAGCATCTTTCATATATTTCACAGCATCTTCTACAGGAATCACATTTGCTAATTTGAAGAAAGCAGCCTGTAATACAGTATTAATACGTCCGCCAAGACCGATTTCTTTTCCAATCTTAATACCATCGATGGTATAGAATTTGATGTTATGTTCTGCCATATAGCGTTTTGCTTGTCCGGGAAGATGTTCTTCTAACTGTTCCATATTCCAACTGCAGTTCAATAAGAAAGTACCGCCATCTTTGATATCTTGAACCATATTATATTTGTGTACATAAGAAGGATTATGGCAAGCTACAAAGTTAGCTTTTGAAATTAAATAAGTGGATTGAATTTTGTTCTTACCAAAACGTAAGTGAGAAATTGTCACACCACCAGATTTTTTGGAGTCATAATCAAAATATGCCTGAGCATACATATCAGTATGATCACCGATGATCTTGATAGAGTTCTTATTCGCACCTACTGTACCATCTGCGCCTAATCCCCAGAATTTACAGCTAATTGTGCTTTCTGGTGTTGTATTAGGATTTTTGCCGATAGGTAAAGATAAATGGGTCACATCATCTTCAATGCCGATTGTGAATTTCTTCTTTTCTGTATTTTCATATACAGCAATAATCTGTGCAGGAGTAGTATCTTTAGAACCTAAACCATAACGTCCAGAATATACTGGAATATTATTGAATTCTGTATCTTTTAATGCTGCTACTACGTCTAAGTATAGAGGCTCACCCTGTGCGCCTGGCTCTTTTGTTCTGTCTAATACAGAGATCTGTTTTACTGTCTTAGGCATTACAGAAAGTAAATGTTTTGCGCTGAATGGTCTGTAAAGACGAACTTTAATCACACCAACTTTTTCTCCAGCTTCCATTAAGTAATCAATCGTTTCATCTATTGTTTCACATACAGAACCCATAGCGATAATCACTTTTTCAGCATCTTCTGCGCCATAGTAGTTGAATAATTTATAATCTGTTCCAATCTTTTCATTGATTTTGTTCATATAATCTTCTACTACTTGAGGCAATGCATCATAGTAAGGATTACATGCTTCTCTTGCTTGGAAGAAGATATCTGGATTCTGTGCAGAACCTCTCTGGCAAGGATGTTCTGGATTCAAAGCATGACGGCGGAATTCATTCACTGCATCCATATCCATCATCTCTTTTAAATCTTCATAATCCCACATTTCAATTTTTTGAATCTCATGAGAGGTGCGGAAACCATCGAAGAAATTTAAAAATGGAACTTTTCCTTTAATTGCTGCTAAATGTGCTACTGGTGTTAAATCCATAACTTCCTGTACGCTAGAACAGCAAAGCATAGCAAAACCGGTTTGACGACATGCATAAACGTCAGAGTGATCGCCGAAAATAGATAAAGCATGGCTCGCTAATGCACGAGCAGAAACATTGATCACACCCGGAAGCAATTCACCTGCAATTTTATACATATTCGGAATCATCAACAGCAAACCTTGAGATGCAGTAAAAGTTGTAGTCAATGCACCTGCTGCTAAAGAACCATGTACTGTACCAGCCGCGCCGGCTTCTGATTGCATTTCTGTAACTTGAACTTCCTGTCCAAAAACATTTTTTCTTCCTTCTGTTGCCCATTTATCTGCTAATTCAGCCATAACAGATGATGGAGTGATGGGATAAATTGCTGCTACATCAGTAAATGCATAGGACACATGTGCAGCGGCAGTATTTCCATCCATGGTTTTCATTTTTCTACCCATTTGTTTTTAAACCTCCTAAGTAAATAACTTTTTTGTAAAGACCATATTTTCTTTAAGGTCACTAATTTTATTCTAATATATTTTTTAAAAAAATACAATGGATATTCTGTAAAATCCTTGTATTTTTTTTGATAATTTAATACTTCTCTACTCCACCCTTTGTAATAATCCATTTTATAAATGCACTTTTCGCCACAGGGGTTTTGGAAAAGCTATAAGTCGGTAAAAATCTCTCCCTCGCTATTTCCATCTTTTTCAAATCATTTCCATACATCGTGGCTAAAACTTCTCCCTTTTTCACTGCGTCCCCGATCTTTTTATGCAAAACTAATCCCACGGATAAATCGATTTCGCTCTCTTTTGTTTCTCTTCCGCCACCTAATAATAAACAAACCATTCCAATTTCTTCTGTTTCTATTTTCTCCACAAATCCATCTTCTTCTGCTTTTATCTCCATAACAATAGAAGCTTTTGGCAAAAGTTCTGTATTATCAATCGCTCTGGCATCTCCGCCTTGCGCCTCTACAAATTCCTGAAATTTTTTTAATGCTGATTTATCTTCAATCGTGCTGAGTAATTTTTCTCTCGCCTCTTCTATATTTTCGACTCTTTTTGTTCCGACTAACATATAAGCCCCTAATGTTATCGCCAATTCTAATAAATCCTTTGCTCCATTGCCATTTAATGTATCAATCGCTTCTTTCACTTCCAAAGCATTTCCTACCGCAAATCCTAACGGCTGATCCATATCCGAAATAATCGCCACGGTTTCTTTTCCTGCATTTGTTCCAATTTTCACCATTTCTCTAGCGAGCGCCAGCGCATCTGCTTCTTTTTTCATAAAAGCTCCTTTTCCTGTCTTCACATCTAAGACAATCACATCTGCGCCTGCCGCTAATTTCTTGCTCATAATGCTAGAAGCAATTAAAGAAAGGTTATCCACCGTTGCTGTCACATCTCTTAATGCATATAATTTCTTATCAGCCGGAGCTAAATCTCCCGTCTGACCAATAATCGCCATTTTAATAGCATTTACATTTTGGATAAACTGTTCTTTTGTTAAATTCGTAGAAAACCCCGGAAAACTCTCTAATTTATCAATCGTGCCACCTGTATGTCCTAATCCTCGTCCAGACATCTTCGCCACTGGTACTCCAAGCGCTGCCACCATAGGTCCAAGTACAAGAGAAGTCTTATCTCCCACCCCTCCTGTACTGTGTTTATCCGCTTTTAGCCCTTCTATTTCAGACAAGTCCATGATATCCCCACTATTTGCCATCGCCATAGTCAGTTCTACGGTTTCCTCTTCTGTCATTCCCTTGAAATAGACTGCCATCAAAAAAGCTGACATCTGATAATCCGGAATCTCTTCCTTTGTATATCCATCGATCATAAATTCAATTTCTTCTTTTGTGAGTTCTTCCCCGTTTCTCTTTTTCATAATTAAATCATACATTCTCATAGCGTCTACACTTCCTATCTTATTTTCTTATCACATTCCAAAAGCTCTCTCCAATATTCAGTGTCGGCAGTTTGAATATCTCAGCAATAGTTTGCCCAATATTAGCAAAGGTTTTCCCCGTTTTTAAGTCAATATTTTCCTTTAATTCCTTTCCATATAATAGCAATGGCACATACTCTCTGGAATGGTCGGTACTCAATGTCGTAGGATCACATCCATGATCTGCATTGATAATTAAAATATCTTCTTCCTTCATCGCCTTTATGATATCAGGCAGCACCTTGTCAAATTCTTCTAAACCCTTAGCATAGCCCAAAACATCATTTCTATGCCCCCACTTCATATCAAATTCTACCAAATTAGTAAAAATAAGCCCTTTACTTTCTTCTTTCATATATTGAATCGTTTTTTGTACCCCGTCCATATTATCCTTTGTATGCACGGCTTCTGTAATTCCCACTTTGTCAAAAATATCTTCTATCTTTCCAACCGCAATCACATCTAATCCTGCTTCTTTCATTCGCACCAATAAATTATCCATGGGAGGTTTGAGAGAAAAATCTCTTCTATTGGCTGTTCTGACAAAATTTCCCTCTTCTCCCACAAATGGTCTGGCTATCACTCTCGCGACTGCATGTTCTCCCTTTAACATCTCTCTCGCTATCTCACACATCTGATAGAGCTGTTTTGGGGAATAAATTTCTTCATGACAAGCGATCTGAAATACACTATCTGCCGAAGTATACACGATCGGATAACCTGTTTTTACATGTTCCGTTCCTAATTGTTTTATAATTTCTGTTCCAGAAGCGGCACAATTCCCTAAAATCCCTTTTAAATTCGCTTTCCTTTTAAATTCTTCTAAAATTTCTTCTGGAAATCCATTTGGATAAGTGGGAAATGGCTGTTTAGAATAGATACCTACCATTTCCCAATGACCCGTGGTAGTGTCCTTTCCATCTGAAATCTCACCCAATCTCCCATAACACCCTTTTGGTTTTTCCACCGGCAAAATATTTTTCATTCCTTCAATATTTCCCAAACCTAATTTTCTCATATTTGGAATAGATAATTCCACTGCTGCTGCCAAGTTTCCCAAGGTATTACTCCCTTCATCATGAAATCTCGCCGCATCTGGAAGTTCTCCCATTCCCACGCTATCTAAAATAATCCATATCACACGATTTACCATAGCCATCAACCTCTCCATTTAAAGATATTCTTTTATAAAACTTTCTATCTCTTCCTTCTTTCCCTTAATACTTCCTTGAATCATTTCCTTCTTTCCTCCCCCTTTTCCCTCAAATCTTTTCTGAAATTCCTTTCCAAACTCTCTTATATCTTTTGTTTTACTCCCCGCAATATATTGAAATCCCTCTTGGTTTGGTACAAATACCATACAAAATTCCTTTACCTTTTCTAATGCCATATTCATAAGGTAACGCATTTCATTGGTAGAGATTCCCTCTTCAAAAAAATAAACACTTCTTTCTCCTTCTTTTATTTTCTGCACTTTTTCTTTAAATATTTGTGTTCTTAAATTACTTATCAACCCTTTTGCCTGAAATAATTCCTCTTTTAAATGTTCGACTGCTTCTTCCACCTCATTTTGCTTTACCGATAATAAAACAGAAATTTCTGCTACACTGTCCATTTTTTTATGGTAATCTTCCAATGCCCGAAATCCACATAACATACTCACTCTTGTTCCCCCCTTATATCTCTGTCCAGAGAGCAATTTAATCACACCGATTTCTCCTGTTCTCTTTACATGGGGCGCACAACAAGCGCATTTGTCATATCCGGGGATTTCCACTATCCTCACTTGCCCTTCTATTTCTATTTTACTGCGATATTCTAAATTCTTTAATTCCTCTTTTTCTGGAAAATAGCTGAGAATCGGCAGATTTTTTACCACTGCCTCATTTGCCTCTTTCTCTATTTCTCTTAAATTCTCTTTTGTCAACTCTCCATTAAAATCCATTGTGATCGCTTCACTTCCCATATGAAAGCCGACATTATCATATCCAAAATGCCGATGTACCAGCCCAGATATGATATGTTCTCCAGAATGATTCTGCATTCGGGAAAATCGTTCTGAAAAATCAATCTTTCCTTCTATTATACTCCCTTTTTCTATGGGTGTTTTTACTTTATGATAGATAATATTCCCTTTTTCTTGTACATCTTCCACTTCTATGCTGCCTAATCTTCCCAAGTCTGCCGACTGTCCTCCTCCTTCTGGAAAAAAAGCCGTCTGGTTGAGCACAATCAGAAATGCTTCATCTTTTTTTAAACATTCTAGAACTTCTGCTGTAAACGCTTCTCTATGGCTATCTTCATAATATAGCTTTTTTGTTTCCATTTATTTCCTCTCCTTATTCTTTTTTCCATTATAACAAAAAATCTATTCCTTGCATAGCTTTCCTCTATTATCTGTTTAAGA
>CANRVK010000104.1 GCA_947643285.1 uncultured Eubacteriaceae bacterium | reverse complement strand
AGGGTTCGCGAATTTAGTACCATTACGTCTGGAACGGAGCGAAAGCGCGGCTTCGATGGAATACTTCCTTGCCGGAGCGCCCCCTTTTGACTTTCCCAATCACCTATCATTCTTTATAAAGAATCTTCTATTTTCTTTCTACTTTTCAAGAGGAGAAATACCTGTGCGCAAATAATCTGCATACCAGAGAATTGTATCACGATTGTGATATAATTCACTTTCACGGCTTACTGTACGCCATAATTTTGCATAGTCATAATACCAGCGCTCTAATCTCTCTGCAGTTTCCTTTAAATCCTTTGCTTCAGAGTTTTCTTCTCCAAAACGATATTGATCTATTTCTGCTCCAATAGTATTTAAAATCTCCATTCCTTCTGCCATCAACAGATAAGGTACTACTGTTTTTCTCGCTTCACAAGGCATCTGAGACATACACTGATATAACTTCTCTACATTTTCTCTTAACAGTTGATTTGCTTGAGGAGCTTTTGAGATATTGATATTTTTATAAAAACGCCATTCTGCTTCCTTTTTAAATCCTTTTACACATCCTTCCTGATATTGTGCAAAATGACTCCAAGGAAATGCCTCCTGTTTTGCAATATCCCTGATAATATCCACAAATTTTCCTGTCTTATCACTAAATTCTAAAATAGAAATCTGGCGGTTAATTTCCTCTTCTGAATTATGATTTTTATTCCAAGAAAATGCAGCACCATAGATTAATCCTGTGATATAGAACTCTCCATGCTGTACATGTCCATAATCACCCCAATCGGTATTAAGTACACCATCTGCTTTGAACTCTATCGCATAACTGCACATTTTTTCAATATTTTTATAAGCCGCATCTTGTCTATTGATAAAGTGATTCCAGCCATGAATACCCGGACATAAATACTGTATTGCACCTAAATCAGCGAGTTTCTTTACATTTGTGCTAGGAGGATTTTCTCCATAGTCCCAATTTAAACATATGATATCTTCTGGAAGCTCTTTAATATCCTCTGGTCTTGATAACAACACATCAGACCAGAACATCGGACGCAGATCATATTCCTTTAATAAATTGCAAAGGCGTTTTACGAAATTGATATACATCGTGCTTTTTCCAATCTCTTCTGCCATCTTCTTGCCCTTGCCAGCTCCTAAATCAAATGTTTCATCTGAACAGATATTAAATTTCTTTGAGCTGAATAACGGAATAAATTCTCTTAACATCTTCTCTATCACTTGGAAAGATTCTTCATTTGTGACATCGATCGTGTGATGCATCTGACGTTCAATAAAGAAAAATGGATCGTTTTCTTCAATTTCACTCAAATGGCGATATTTCTTTGTGCGAAGCAATTTATACAGATGTCCGAAACTTGCAATACAAGGAACTAATTCTACATTTAGCTTCTTACAATAAGCATCTAATTCTAAAATATCTTCGGAAGTCAATGGAGTGTCATCGCGCCACATCTCGCTGAAATCTTTGAATAAATAAGTATGCTCTATATAGAGCTGTAATTGATTTAATTTATAATAGCTGCATTTATCTGCTAACTTTTTGAGTTGTTCCATAGTAGGGATTCTGCTTCTAGTCACATCATGCATAAAACCACGATTAGGCAAATCTGGATAATCTTCTATTTCTAATGCTGGCAGTGTTGCTCCCTCTTGCTTTATTATCTGACGAAGTGTCTGAACACCATAGAGCAGTCCCTCCCTGCTTCCTGCGCAAACTACAACATAATCTGCATTAATGCTCAAATGATATGCTTCTTTTCTGGTTTCTTTTTCATCCCATGTTAATACGATATCGCCTTTTTCTGCTTTTCCGCGGCTGATATTTGCTTGGATTCCTGTGCTGTCAGCGATCTCTTCTTTTAAAAGAACAGCTATTTCATAATAATCTGTAGACACACTTTCTTCCAACACGATATTTCCATTATATGAAAAATAGAAATATCCCTCTTTTTCTTCCATCTTTTGGACGTTGGGTAATAAAATCATTTCTTCTCTTCCTTTCTTTTTTATTTTTCTTATTTTAATTTTTAAATAAGATCTTTAAGGTTTTTATTTCATAAGGCTTTATCAGTGCTTTTACTTGATATGCACCTTCTACTGCTAATTCCTCTTCTTCATTTTCTAATAGATTACAAGAAAATACCTTTTGAATTTCCTTTTGAAAAATAAAGGTTGCCTCTTCTCTCGCATTTTCAAAATCATAGGCACGCACGATAATACCATCTTTTGCTTCTGCAAGTTTCACTGTCTCTATCATAACATTTTCTTTATCGACAGAAACAAAACTTCCCTCTTCCCCTTTTCCTATCTTTGCATATAATGGCATATTTAATTTATATGCTTCTCTTACCGTATCAGAATTCCAGCCTCCACTATGCGGATAAAGTGCATAAGTAAACTTATGAATCTCTTGATCTGCTGTTCTATTTGGCTCTATTCCAGATTTAATCAGCGTTAAACCTACACATCCATCTTTCACAGAATGACCATATTTGCAGTCATTTAATACACTGATTCCATAATGACCTTCTGAAATATCCATCCATTTCTGCGCGCAGCTTTCAAAACGTGCTTCTTCCCAACTGGTATTGCTGTGTACTTTTCGTTTCACATTTCCAAACTGAATCTCAAATGTCGCTTCATCTGTATGTACATCAAAAGGAAAATGTACTTTCATCAGATGCTGATGTTCTTTCCAATCCACAACAGTTTCAAAATCAATGCGTCTGGTATCTTTATAGAAATATATCTTCTGACTTATCTTGGATTGATTAAATTCATACTTTACTGTCACAGTTACAGATAAATTTCCTGTTTTTATGGAAAATTCTGTCAACTTTTCTACTGGATAGAACTTTTCTGTATAGTACATATCGACATCCCAGCTATCATAATACATAGGCTTATCTTCATATACCAGAAAAGCATTTCCGACGCTGTTTTCTTTGAATACTTCTCTTTTGTTCTCTTTATCAAATAATCGGCTTATCTGTCCATTTTCATGAAAAACAACATGATAAAACGGTGTTTCTATTGTTCTTTCCTTTATGTTAAAAGCTTCTTCTTTATAACAATTTGGCACAATTTCAAAAACTTTACTTCCCTTAGAAGGGATTCCTTTTACATAAGCAACGGATTTTCCTTCTTCCTCTTCTATCGGATAACAATTTCCTTCTTTATCCTTTAGACTTCCAGCAATAGATTCTTCTAATACAATCTTATCATCTCGTTCAAATCCTGTTGTATTAAAGACTGTGATATAATTATCCTGTTCTACTAACTGAGAAAGTTTCTCTTCTAACATCTTCTTTCCTTGTGCTTCTAACTCTTCATATTCTTTCTTAGTCACTTCATATACTTCATGGATAGAAGATCCCGGCAAAATATCATGGAATTGATTGATTAAAATAGTTTCCCACATCTCATACATTTTATCTGCTTCATAGGGAGATTTTTCCATCGCTAATACGTTAAAAAACTCCAAATCCATCATCATCAATTCACTTTTCCGATTGCTTCTTTTATTTCTCGCCATAGAGGTATAGGTTCCCCTATGATATTCAAAATAAAATTCTCCTTCCCATATCGGCAAACGCTTATTTCCTTTTACTCTTTCTTCTAATTCCTCAAAGTATTTTCCTGCAAACTCCTGTCTCACTTTTGGAATCCCTTTTATTCCCTTTTCCATACGGATAGAGGTTTCCAGCATATCTCTAGTAGGACCGCCGCCGCCATCTCCATATCCATAAGAAATTAAAATATCATGATTGATATCTTTATTCTGATATCTCTTCCAGCCTCCTATAATCGCATCTGGATGCAGCATACCATTATAAGTTGTGAAAAAGCTCTTTTCAGGCTGTTTTAATCCAACAGTTGTGATCAAATGTGTTAAAACTTCTGTCCCGTCAATTCCTCTCCACATCATGGTATCATATGGAATTTCATTTATCTGATTCCAAGATAATTTTGTAGTCATAAAATAATCGATTCCACATTTTTTCATAATCTGCGGCAGCGCACCAGAATATCCAAAGACATCGGGAAGCCATAAGATACGATTTTCCACTCCAAATTCTTCTTTAAAAAATTTCTTTCCATGTATAAATTGTCTTACTAATGATTCTCCAGAAGTGAGGTTGCAGTCTGCTTCTACCCACATGCCTCCCTCTGGCTCCCAACGACCTTCCTTTACCCTCTCCTTCAAACACGCATAGAGATCAGGATATCTTTTCTTTAAAAATATATAGAGCTGTGGCTGACTGGACATAAACTTATAATTTGGATATTCTTCCATAAGTTTTAATACAGTAGCAAAGCTTCTTCCGACTTTTTCCCTTGTCTGTTCTACTGTCCACCACCAAGCTACATCAATATGAGTATGTCCAATACAAGTGGCAATCACGTCTTCATATCCTGTCATATCCTCATAAAGTGCTTTATCTATATAACTCTGTGCTCTGTCCACACTAGCCCAAAACTCTTCAGAATAAGGAGTTCTTAAATCTAAAAGATTAATCGTTTCATTTAAAATATTTTGAAGTGCCAAACGATTTGGATCTTCTTTTTCCATTCTGTCAAACGCTTTTATCGGCACTTTAATATCATAATACAGTTTCTTAATCTTTTCACTGATTTCTATCGCATCTACAAATAAATTGAACTCAGAATGTAAAATTCCTGTATACGCCTGCAATTCTATGGTATAGACTCTTCCTTTTTGAGCGCTTTCCGTGATTTTTACCTCTTTATGGTTCATATCCAAGCCTTGTATCGGTTCACCATCAAGAAAGATTAAAAATTGAGGATTTCTTCCATCATCCCATTCTGCAATCTGTGTTTTAATCTGAAACCAGAGAGATTTTCCATCAAAACTTTCTGGAACAGTAAATTGTGCTCGAAACCAATAATGTTCATCTCTTCCATACCAGTGATCTTTTCCACTGTCAAAAGGAAGAAACTCCCCTTCTGCCTTCTTCGCATCTTCTGGATAAAAGAAATTTCCCTTTTTATATTCCCATTTCTCCACTTTGATTCTCTGTACACAAGAAAGCCTTTTTAATTCCCTATAAATATTTTCAATTCTCTCCTTTAAATATCGCATGTCCTTTTCCTTTCTATCCATCTTATTTGACATTTTGTCGCATCTATCTTTTGATTTTTTCTGTTTTTACAAAAAATAGGATAGTTTTTTGTTTTCTCATTCGTTTTCATTTTTTAAATGCATCAACATCTGATGTACAGAACCCACATTATATCCAAATGTTCCATAAATGCCTTTTCCTTCTTCGTTCACTACTAATCCTACTGGAAGTCTCTTTGCATTTTCCTCTCCCAGTTTTTGCGCGATCTGTTCCCATGTGAGAAACTCCTCTGGACAATAAAGCTGTGGCTTTATTCTTTCTAATACCTTTTTTAAAGTATCATTTGCTTCTTCTTCATAATTCTTTACCAGTAAGAAAATCTTATCTCTTTGTGAAAAAGCACTTTTCTCTTCTTCTAATAACTCATTGAGCACATGTTCTGTCGGTTCTTCCCCAATTCCTAACCATATAAATAACTTTCTTTCTCCTGCCTTTTCCTTGATCAAACAAGTTTTCTTTCCCTCTCTATCACAAACTAGCAAATCAGGCAAGCTAACAGTAGAAACCTTATCCTCTATATCTGAGGTTGCCTTTCTTAAATAAACCTCTTTTGTTTCTCCATTTTTCACTTCTGTATAGAACTCTCTTACCATCTGATCTCCGTTTATCAGCCTTGTTGTGATAATAATCTGATAGATACCAGCAGAAACACAAAGCTTCTTGTGATTATCTTCTCCCTCTAAGTCTTCTAACCTTAATCGTAATGTATGATAAGAACCTTGTTCCATTTTATTTAATGTCCATGTTAAATGATACTTCCAATCCTCTCCCTCTTCAAAATGCAGCATAAATGCAGCTTCTTTTATTTCTTCTTCTCCTTTGATATTCACCTCATGGAATTTTCCATCTCTATAATATTCTGGTTCTCTATCCATCGGATCTAATCTGGCTGGAACTCCCAAACTGCGCAATACAGCTACAAATAAAATTTTTTGACTTTCAAAATTTCCCTTTTTCGATTTTAATGCTCCCATCGGGCTGATGCGCAATACCGGATAGTCCTCTTGTCTATTATATTTTATTTCATTTTTAATATAACGATAAAGTTTCTGAGGTTCTTTTTTAAATTCTTCTAATAAACTCTCATCTAAATATTCTAAAATTTCCTTTCGATATGTTGTCAGCTCTTCTTGTTCTACTCTAGGATTCAATATATAAGGAACAAAAATATTATCTGGATAATCTCCTTTTACTTTAAGTGCCTGCTGTAAATGCTCCTCTAAAATATCCGCCTTACAATCATACAAATCTTTTTCCGTTAAAGAGAGAATCATCTTCTTTCGATATTCATTCTCATCTTTTGTGAGGAAAGCATAAACTTCCTCAAAATTTCCATAAGACAATTTCAGGCATTTCTGAATCTCTTCACAATCTGCAAATTTTTGTGCCTTTTTCTCATCATAATAAGATGCGATTCTATCCTCTCGAATTTGCTTCGCCTCTTTCACTCTGAGTGCATTTTGTTTTTGCTGCTCTTCTGTCACCGTATCCTCTCTAGCGGTATTCTCCTTTGGAGCGTGGAAATGATATTCTTTCCATATATCTTTTTCTTCCTGTCTTCCATCAAATACAACTTCTAATTGATTCTGTGTATATGGCACTTGCACTATCTGAGATTTTTCATCATCTCTGATTTGCACACGCATATCTCCTACTCCTATTTGAATTTGAACTCTGCCATCTTCATCTGTATACATGGTAATGAGCTTTCCATATCTTCCATAATTGAGTACTTGCAATTCTATGGCAAGACCTGATATAGGATGATGCTGTTCATCTACTACTCTTAATTCAAACTGTTTCGTAACTGCATAATTTTGTATGCTTCCGATATAAGCAACTCCTCCATCTTCTGCTATCTTATTAGGATAATCGTTTGATCCAAAATATCTGGCATGAATTAACATCGCTCTTGTCGCTGGTCCTGCAAACCATCCTCTGTTCAATGTTGGTTCAGGTTCACAAGCTCCTAAAAATTGCCATCTGCCATCGCAGTATACTTCTACCCAAGCGTGATTATCATCACAGTGCGACCATAATGGCGTATATATCTGCCTTGCAGCGATTCCCACACTTCTTAATGCGGTAACTGCTAACACACTCTCTTCTCCACATCTTCCTAATCCTGTCTTATAGACAGTTAATGCAGATGCAGTTCTGCTGTCAGAACTATGATAAGTGCCATTTTCTGCACACCAATAATTCACCTCTAAAATAGCATCTTTCAAACTCATGTTCTTGATTCTCGGATAAATTTCATCAAAAAACATCTTTCTGACATCTACAATCGCTTCATTATTAATACGATATTCTGCAACACATGGCAAGAAAATATCCTGCGGAAGCTCTTTACACCAAGACACCGTATTCCTCAACATCAATGCATGTTCTGCATATTTTTCCAACATCTCTCTGTCGACATCTGCCCTGTCAGAATATGTCATAACTGACAAGAAATAATCCACTAATCCCTCTTTTGTTTCCATCACTTTTGGCTGCATTTCATTACCTGCCCTCCTTAACATTTTGTTAACTTATATATAACTTAATATGCTTACAGCATACAACATACTGCTCAGATTTTCAACCACTTCTTTGAAATATTTTATTAAAAAAATCATGTATTTTTCTTACAAAAATAAGAACTAGATCCCTTGATAAATTTCCATTTTTCTGTTATACTAAAATTCTAAAGTGTTAACTAAATTTAACTTAAAAAAGTAATATTATCTTCAAAAAAGTGTTATTTTTATGCTTATTTTTCCAAAAACTTCATCTTAACAATTTATTTTTATGCAAGATAATACAAAATTTTTTATTTATGATAAGGAGGAATCTCATGTCAAAAAATTATAGCATACCAAGCCCTATTATTTCCTTTCAACCCCCCATCTATACCTGCCAGTACAACACCAAACCCTTCACGCTGGACGGCAATTTAGACAAAGATTTTTGGGCGGATATCCCTTTTACAGAACCCTTTATCGATATTGAAGGCTCTTCTCGTCCCACTCCTCGCTTTTTAACAAAAGCAAAATTAGCATGGGATGATAATAATCTCTATGTGGGAGCGATTCTCTATGGAGATGAAATCTGGGCTACTGTAACACAACGAGATGATGTCATCTTCGTAGACAATGATTTTGAAGTTTTTCTTGATCCAGATTCTGACACACAACAATATTATGAATTTGAAATGAATGCGCTCAATACGATCTGGGATTTAATGCTCACAAAAGCCTACCGAGATGGCGGAAAGCCTTTAGATTCATGGGATATCAAGGGAATCCGTTCTGCTGTCCATATCGAACATGGAACATTAAATGGAAAATCAGAAAAAGATGCTTTCTGGTCTGTAGAAATTGTCTTCCCTTACCGTTCCCTATTAGAATGTGCTCCTGAAAACAGACGTCCTTCGGAAGGAGATTATTGGAGATTAAATTTTTCTCGCGTACAATGGAATACTGATTTTAAAGATGGAAAATTTATAAAACAAACGAAAGAAGACGGGAAAACTCCTCTGCCAGAAGATAATTGGGTATGGTCGCCTACTGGTGTTATTAATATTCATTATCCAGAGCTTTGGGGATTTTTATTCTTCACAAAAGATGCTTCTAAAACTTTTTCCATTCCAGATATGGAATATCGAAAATGGGAACTCAGAAAACTTTATTATCTGCAGAGTCACTATCGAAATGAACATGATCACTATGCAGCAAACCTATCCGATTTAACAACAGAACTGCCTTCCTATCCGATTCATTTAGAAACAACTTCTCATACTTATGAATTATATTGCCGAAATGCGGAAGATACAGGAACTATTTATTTATATTCGGATGGAAAAACAGGATTTATTCCAGACGAGGATAAATAAAAACCAGAATGGCTATAGTTTATAGATCATAATGGAGTGATTCTTATGGAAAAAGTAACTTTACAAACCATCGAAGACACTTTAAATACCTATCGTGTAACGGTCTGGAAAGCTTTATATAACCGAGATGGTGTTTCTGCATCCCTGAGAGATGAGATTATTTCTACTGCTATTACACTCGGTTATCCACTAAAACTCCAAGAAGGATACTCCTCACCTACTCCAAAGAAAAAAAATTCTCGTAAAAATGTATCTGTTGTAGTGTCCCATCCAGAGGATTCTCCTTTTTGGATGAATATTATTCATAGCATCGCTATGGTACTTTCAAAATATAGCATGAATATGCTATATACATATCTGCCTTCAGAACCAGAAAAGGATTATGAACTGCCATCTACCCTGATAGATAACACAGTACAAGGAATTATCATCTTAAATATTTATGATAAAACCTTATTTTATAAATTAAATGACTTACCTATCCCGAAAGTATTTTTAGACTGCATACCAAATATTGATTATAAATTCTTAAATGGGGATTTATTTTTAATAGAAGGGAAGTTTACGGTGAATTCTATTGTACAGCATATTATAGAAAAAGGGCGGTGTCATATCAGTTTTATTGGAGATATTGAATTTTCACAGACAAATAAAGAACGCTATTTAGGATATATAGAAGCGCTTCAGAAAAATTCACTATCAATTTATGAAATGACAAATTTAACCACATTAGGCGCTAAAACTCATAAAGAGCAAATTTATCAATTTCTAGATCACCTCGCTGTCTTTCCAGAGGCGATCATCTGTGCGAATGATTTTATCGCTTATTTAGTCATTCAATATTTACAGGAAAAGGAAATTTCTATTCCTAACCAAGTAATGGTTACAGGATTTGATGACAGCCGAGAGTTCAGAAAAGTTATTCCTCTCACTACTGTACATGTACAAAATCATTTTGTGGGAATACGATTAGCAGAACAATTATTATATCATTTTGAAAATCCAGAAGCAGATTATGAAATAATTTATATACGCTCTAAAATTATCTTCCGACAATCCACAGGAGATGCAGGATAATAGAATGATTAAGTTTTTATTGTGTTTCCGCTTGGAGGGAAGAACCTATTCCAACGAAGCCGCGCTTTCGCTCCGTTCCAGACGTAATGGTACT